>NZ_JAUBPT010000087.1:0-28836 GCF_036700905.1 Microcoleus sp. S13_C3
TCATCTTTATTTGACGATTTTACTAGCTTTTTCATTTTAACTCTTTTTTGACACATTCGCAAAAGTGAGATGCACCCCCCCGCCACTTTCGTAACTCAGACCAATCTTTCTAATAAGTTTAGCTGAGTTTTCATCTCGATCCAAAGATTCCCCACATTGACAGCAATGCCACCGCTGCGATAATTCTTTCGGGACTTTGCTGAGGCAGTTCCAGCAATGTTGAGAAGTTCCCTTCGGATCAACAAACAAAACGCTTTTACCTAATTTCCAGGCGACATATTTTAGGACGCTAGCGAATTGCCCGTGAGCAGCATCAAGCATTGATTTATTCAAGCCACTCTTAGCTGATTGACCGTTGGGCAAATAAACCCAATTACCATTCTCAATATCAGTCTTGGGTTTGACACGTCTAGTCAGATTTTTGACACTCAAGTCTTCAACAACTAAAACATCACATTTGCCGAAGAGCTGCTGTGCCGTTTTAAATTGAAAATCTAATCTAGCTCTAGCTACAAACTGATGGAGTCTGGAAACCTTGTCCTTGATAATCTTCCAAGGCTTAGAACCCTTGACTTTTTTAGCTAATTTCGCTTGAAGCCTTGCTAACTTTTGGGCCGATTTTCTCAAGAATCTAGGATTTTCAACTCTTTCGCCATTGGAAAGATAGACGTAATTAGTTATTCCTAAATCTATACCAACAGTATTTTCTTCAGTCGGCTGAATTTCTGCAACCGTTACGGGAACCGTCTTATCTTCTAGCGTCAGGGAAATATACCACCCATCCGCTTCTCTAATAACGCTCCCCGTCTTAACCTTGAACCTTGTTGGTATTGGACGATGAAAAACCATAGGTACTTGACCTATCTTTGCGAGGCTAATGCAAATCCTATTTTGCTCATCCTTGACAATATCTAAGTTGTCTAATTGAGGATAAGTGAAAGATTTGTAGTAGTGAAACCCTTTGAACTTGGGCTTGCCTCTACGATTGCCATTTTTGTCCGGCGTGGTGAAATTTGAAAAGGAAGTTTCCACCCTGTTGACGACATCTTGCAAGACCTGTGAATCCAACACTTTATAATCAGGGAATAACTTTTTTGTGTTTTTGAGGTCAGCCAGTTGTATCGTCTGCCACTGTACATATCCGCATTCAATGTTCGATAAAACGTCGCCTTTCTTAGTCAAAGGATTGCCTGATTCATCCTTTTTTCTACCATTTCTAGTTTGTACTCTCGTCAAAGGAATGTTTTGATAAATCTCTTCAACAGGGACTATCGAAACAATCAATGGACAGGCGTTGACGGGCGTTCTCGTGGCTGACCACCACCTAAATCTTTCGCCAAGTCGGTAGTTGTACTGCCGACGACAGAGTTCTAAATTAGCCACGATTGTTGCTAATTGGGCTTTTGTGGGTTTGAGGCGGTATTTGTATGTTAGTTGCATTGGAAACTTCTTTTTTCGACCTACTTCAATGTACCAGTTTTTCAATTTAATGTTTAGAAAGTACATCAAAGTTAAAGATACTTGCAATGTCTAATTGTCGGTTTCCGTACCTACACCCGACGAGCCTTTCATCACGATCGGTAATTCATTCGGGGTACTTCGCGTAGCGCTCAGATGTGTCCCCTCTGAATATACCGAGGGACTTCCCGGCTGGTAGTTAATTAAAACTGTTGAGCCCCTCTTCTCTCTTCCTTCTCTCCCTTACCTCCGTTACAACGTTACAAAATCCGTGGACTTCCTTTCCACTTCCTTCTTATACCAGTTTTTCAAAAAAATGCAACTATATACCAGCTTCAAAAGCTTGTTTTGTCAGGCATTTCAAAATCTCAAATCTCAAATCTCAAATCTTATTACTTCGCGTTACTAATAGGAATTTTTACCAAAAATTCCGTGCCTCCGCCCGGAGGCTGAGAAATTTTGATGCTGCCGCCGTGTCCATCCACTACAATTTTGTAGCTGATTGCTAACCCCAAACCAGTACCTTTGCCCACCGGTTTAGTAGTAAAAAATGGGTTAAAAATTTGGTCTTTAACGCTGTCGGGAATGCCGGGGCCGTTGTCGGCGATCGCCACTTTCAGAAATTTCCCCCCATGTTCGCGAACTACTCCCGTAGAAATAGTAATAATTTTATCCAGGCGATCGATCTCGTTCAAGGCATCGAGCGCATTGCTCAGCAAGTTCATAAACACCTGATTGAGCTGAGAGGGATAGCATTCGACTGAAGGCACTTTTCCGTATTTCTTAACTATATAAATTCTATTTTTGATGCGATTGGAGAGCAACAGCAAGGTATTTTCTATACCTTCGTGAATGTCCGCCAGCTTTTTGTCAGATTCATCCAGGCGAGAAAAGTTTCGCAAAGAAAGAACTATGCTGCGAATGCGTTCGCTTCCTATTTTCATAGAATTCAATATATGCGGCAAATCCTCCTCGATAAATTCTAACTCGATTTCTTCGGTAAAATCTGCGATTTCCTGGGGAACCTCTGGGAAGGCTTGTTTGTATAAACTCACCAACTCTAATAAATCTTTAGTATATTTGCTGGTGTGAGGCAAATTAGCCGAAATGAAGTTAACGGGGTTGTTGATTTCGTGCGCTATTCCAGCCACCATTTGACCTAGGGATGACATTTTTTCGCTCTGCACTAAATGAGTTTGAGTTTTTTTCAGTTCATTTAAGGCACTATTAAGCAGTTTTACTTGGTCTTGGGTTTGACTGTAAAGGTGAGCTTGAGTAATTGCGATCGCCAATTGGTCTGCTACAGCTTTTAACAGTTGGATTTCCTCCCGGCTCCAAAGCCAATGAGTAGCGTGGCTACAAATTAAATAACCCTGCGGCTGGTTCTGAGTCTGGACAGGTACGGCTAAATAGCTATTAGCTTTAAGTTCCGGCGGTTGAGTTACACCCTTCGCCCAAGTGTCGCTCGAAAGAATAATTGGTTCGCCTTGACCACTCCGTACTAACACATTTTCGAGAAAGTAAGACTCAAACTTTATGGCTTGTGTCGGAAAATCAGATGGGCAACATTCCCACAGGATTTGTAACCTTTTTTCTTGCGGTTTGTACCAACCAAAAGCCGCCCGTTCTAGGTGCAGCAAACTTACTATTTCTTCGACTGTACTTTGCACAATTTTGTCTAATTCCAGGGAAGCGCGAATGCGTCCAGCAATCCGGTTGAGCATGGCTTCTCGCTCCGCTTGAGCGCGATTGTTTTCGGAGGAGTAAATTAGCCAAATTGCTGCTAGCATTGCCGGGATGAGCAGTCCGGCGACTACGGATGTCAGCAAATTTAATGCTTGCAGTTGGGATTCAATATTTTCGCGGGGAATTACTAAAGCCATCGACCAGTTAACTTCCTTGAGGGGAGCATAGGCCACATACACCCATTTGTTATCTATTTTTACCAGTTCGATGTTCGTCTGGCGGTCGATCATCTGCCGCGCAATTGTGGAGAGTGCGGGGTCTTTTGACTGTAAAAAGCTTGGGGCCTCCCGGTCGATATTTCCGATTAAGTTATTGTTGGGATGAACAATTGGCACTCCTTGTGAATTGAGCGCAAAAGCATAACTGTCGGAACCGTACAGCAAGCTGTTAGCGACAGATGTTACTCGGTCTAATTTAATGCTGCCCGATAGGACTCCAATTACTTGATTGGGAGCGGGGGGTAAAGCCCAAATAGGAGCTGAAATAATAATCGTAGAAACTTTTGTACTGCGGCCGATCAGCGGGTCGGAAACGTTGAGCTGCCCGGCCATTGCTTTTTGAAAGTGTTGGCGGTCTTTGCTGTTCGCACGGTTGCCTAAAGTGTTGATAAATGAGCCGTCGGGTTGAGTTAATGACAGGATGAAATACTCTTTTAATCTGTATATTTCTCCTTGTAACCGGGGTTCGACTAATTGCCAATTGAGAGTGCCAACCGTAGGATCGTAAGCAATGGTTTCTATTTCTGCTTTGCGACTGCTTAGCCAGCGGTCGATTTCGTCAGTGCCTTTTTCTAGTTTTAATAGTGCTATTTGCTTTAAATTGTCGAGGATTAGCCCGCGCACAAAAAAATAGCTGATGCAAGCAGTTGTGCTAATGGTTAAAGCGGTGGTGGCCAGAATTAGCAGGGTCAGCAAATGGCGGCGCTGCCGTCTGTGCTGCCAAAGACTGTGCGCTTGCTGCCACTGCGATTGAGCCGAATTGCTGATGTTTTCCCAAAATTGGCGCAGCTTTTTTGCTTGGTGTGGCGGCGGCGCAGACACAGATCCGGCTTGATTTGCTGGGTTTTGCATCATCAAATGTTCTCTCCGAATCAAATTCTTCAAACGGTATTGGTCATTCGGCAGAATTAATATCAGCCAAGTCGTGAAGCCAGTTTCAGAAAAATAATGCAACTGTAGGCGGGTGATCTCAACCCTGGTAGGCATCAGTCATTCCCAATCTCAAATCTCAAATCTCAAATTTAAAATGGTATGACTTGCATTCCTGACTGCAAACAATTCTTTTTCCGATCGCACACTCGCCTTCTATTTTGGCATCAGCTTTATATTTTGACCTTCGGTTTACCTAATTGAGGTAACTGCTTTACGATATCTTTAATCTCTATCTCGTTTGTATAACAAAATAATTATAAATAACACAGAGAAAACACGGAGTTTTTTAAATTAGCAATGTATTATAATGTATGAGCAAAACCCTCTTGACAAATTTACAAATTTGCGCTGGGGTGTCAAGGGGAAATTTTTTCGTCTAAAGCTTTTTTAGCCAAGCGGGTTGCATAAACGGTGAGGGCGATCGTTGCTAGTAAACCAATCCCGTAGAGAGCCCACTCAGCAGCAGTGCGCGATCGCCCTTGCGATCCGAGTGCAGCCAAACTCCCAGCCAGGGAACCGATATAAACATACATGACAGTTCCGGGAATCATGCCGATCCAAGATGCCAAAAAATAGTCTTTTAGAGATACCTGCGTGACTCCAAAAGCATAGTTAAGCAAATTAAACGGAAAAATGGGAGAAAGTCGCGTCAGCAGCACAATTTTCCATCCTTCAGAGGCAACTGCGGAGTCGATCGCCTTAAATTTTTGATTGCCCTCTATCTGTTTGGAAACCCAGTCGCGAGTTAAATACCGCCCTACCAAAAAAGCGCAAGTTGCGCCTAAAACCGAGCCGATGGAAACACAAACCGAACCGCCAACGACTCCAAACAAAACGCCAGAACCGAGAGTCAGCAAAGAACCGGGGATAAATAGAACCGTTGCGACAATGTAAATTAGAATAAAAGCTGCCGGGCCCCACGGGCCGAGACTAGCGATCGACTCCAGGGCATTTTTCAGAATTCCTTGGAAGTTAAAAAACCTGGTCGCTGCAATTAAAGCCACAGCTAAACCAATCCCTAAAATCAGCTTCCACCTGTTGGATGGCGGCGGATTTTCATCGGGCGATCGCGAATCATTCATTACCTAAACTCCCCAGTCTAAATTGCATACACCGTCGTTTCCAGGGTAGGGACACTCCAAAAGCCCAAAGCGTGTCAACTTAAGCTGTTAGCCCGCCAAGTCCATCCGCCCACCCGCCAGTCCGCCAGGGGTTGAAACCCCTGTCTAATAGCGAAAGTCCTTGCTATGAGGACTAATAACTTCTTCAGTCCTCTTTTAGAGGACTTTAGCTTTGAGGCAGGGGTTTCAACCCCTGCCGGACTATGGGTTCTACCTTAACTTGACACCTATGGGCTCTTGGAGTGTCCCTACTGTATTGCTCAAATCAAAGTACCGCCACAGCTAGAACCGCTACCCGCCGTACATCCATAACAATAAGCAGCCGTTTGCACCTCTTGAATCACCTCTAAACTGCCAGATTTGAGCAATTTAGCAGTATTTATCTTTTCCCCGCTGCCAGTTTTCGCCGGCAGATTTTCCATTTGGTTAAAATCGCAGTCGTAGACATTGCCCAAATAGTCGATCGACAATTCGTTGCGGCACATTAAATGTTCCAGAGTACCGGGGTTAAAATTATCCTCCAAAAACGCCAGATAAGGCTTGTGCAGTTTCTTATGTTCCAAATGAAACTTAGTTCGTCCCACCGGCAAATTAGTAATCGCGAACAATTGATTAAAACAAATCCCAAAATATTCGGCTAAATAAACCTTGTAATCTTGCTCTAACTTGCCTTGTTCCGGTGTTAGCGAAAACTTATCTGTTGCCGGCACTTGTGGATTGTACACCAAATCCAGAGTTAAATTTGGGTTTTTCCCGTATCCCAACTGATTTAGCTTTTGCAGCGCCCGAATCGAACTGTCAAAAACACCGTTGCCGCGCATTTTGTCCACATTATCAGCTTGGTAGCAGGGAAGCGACGCCACAATTCTGAGTTGGTGTTGCGCGCAATATTCGGGAATATCTTCAAAACCTTTTTCAAAGTAAATCGTCAAATTAGAACGAACAATTACCTCTTTACCTGCCGCCCTGGCAGCTTCCGCTAGCGGTTTAAAACCGTAAAGCATTTCGGGAGCACCGCCTGTGAGGTCAACAGTTTGAATTTGAGGAAAGCGGCGAATTATTTCAATTAATTGGTCGCAAATTTCCGGGGAAAGTTCTTCTGTTCGTGTCGGGCTAGCTTCTACGTGGCAGTGAGTGCAAGCGAGGTTGCAGCGTTTGCCGAGATTAATTTGTAAAACTGTAATCTGCTTTTTAGTTAAAGCTGAGTGAATTTTGTTTTTGAAAGGCGTGACTGCTGTCTGAATCATGTGCTAACCTTTTGGTCTCTGCTCGCAACGAATGTAGAGGCGTTCCGGGGGAACGCCTCTCATAATTTAGCACTAATTCTTTGGATGCGACAGATCCAAATTTTAACGGGTCGCTACAAAGTTAATTGAAACTCACATCTTGCACCCTTATTGAAAACAGGCAAGATGCCTGTTCCACAGGAGAGAAATTTTGTTGTGGAACAGGCATCTTGCCTGTTCAGAAAAGGCTTATTGACAATACTGCAAGAGCTGAGTTAAAACCGACAAGGCAAGAATTATCATTTTGAGACTAATCTTACTTTAGAGAGTCCACTAATTGTTCAACTCGTGCTTTAATTTCATCTCGAACGCGGTGAAAAGTTTCGATGGGTTGTCCGTCGGGATCGTCGAGTTGCCAATCTTCAAACACTTCTCGCAAAACCCACGCTTCGGGTAAATTAACGCCGCAGCCGCACAGAGAAATTACGGCGTCGTAGTCTTCTGCATTGAATTCGTTTAATGGGTTGGATGTTTGATCTGTGATGTCAATGCCGATTTCTGACATGACTTGAATTGCTGTCGGATGAACTCTGCTTGATTCTAACCCGGAACTGGTGACACCAATCTTGCCGGCTCCGATGGTTTTAGCGAATCCTTCTGCCATTTGCGATCGGCAGGAGTTTCTTTTGCAAACAAACATTACTTTTTTCATGGTTTTTGTTGGTGATTGGTTGTGGGTAAATTGTATGACTAGGCTAGACAGATCCGGGCGTCTTACGTCTAAAAAATCGCTTCTCAAACCACAGTGCCAGGTTAACTAAACTAATCAGCACAGGAACTTCTACTAAGGGCCCAATCACCGCAGCAAAGGCAGCACCGGAGTTAATACCAAACACGGCAATGGTGACAGCAATGGCTAATTCAAAGTTATTGCTAGCAGCAGTGAAAGCTAAACTTGCTGATTTCCCATAGTCAGCTTTTATTTTCCATGCCATGTAGAAAGTTTCTAAGAACATTAGCACAAAGTAGAGCAGCAACGGAATCGCTATCCGCACCACATCCCTGGGAATCTGAACAATTAAATTTCCCTTTAAGCTAAACATGACTACGATGGTAAACAAAAGAGAAATCAGTGTAAGTGGACTGATTTTAGGAATGAACTCGCTGTGATACCAGCGCTTTCCTTTGGCTTTTATCAAGGCGATGCGAGTCAAAAAGCCTGCCAGAAAGGGAATTCCTAAATAAATTAAAACAGTTTGGGCAATATCTCCAATTCCTATGTTAACAACGCTGCCTTTTAAGCCAAATAATGGCGGTAAAACTGTGAGAAAAAACCAGGCATAAACGCTGTAAAATAAAACTTGAAAAATACTGTTGAATGCCACAAGTCCGGCTGTATATTCCGTATCTCCTTTGGCTAACTCGCTCCAGACAATTACCATCGCAATACAGGGGGCTATTCCAATCATGATTAAGCCAGCCATATATTCAGGGTAATCATGTAGAAAAGTGATGGCTAACACAAACATTAAAATCGGGCCTATTACCCAGTTTTGCAATAACGAGAGACCTAGAATCCTAGGATTGCGAAATATATCCCCTAACTCTTCATATCGCACCTTGGCAAGGGGTGGATACATCATCAGAATTAAGCCAATGGCAATCGGGATGTTAGTTGTTCCAACTTGAAATTGGTTGATAAATCTTTCGATACCTGGGATGAAAACTCCCAAGGCAACGCCGATGACCATTGCCAGAAAAATCCATAAGGTTAGGTAACGGTCTAAAAATGAAAGTTGTTTTAAAATGGTTGAATTTTTCATCAGTTATTTTGGATACCTCCTAGGGATATGCCAACTTTAGATAGTCTTAGCAGAGTTAACCTCAAGGGCGCGATTTGCGACGGCGATCGTCTCTTTAGCGGCTTGTTCCTTGCGTTCGCTGTAGCGATCGGTCAAATAGTCGGTTTGCTCCCGCAACAGCAAGGTAAACTTGTACAGTTCCTCCATTACGTCGATCGCGCGATCGCGATAAGGCGAATCCTTCATCGTCCCATCTTCATTAAATTCCTGATAAGCCTTAGCAACCGAAGACTGATTCGGAATCGTAAACATCCGCATCCAGCGACCCAAAATTCTCAAAGTATTGACAGCATTAAAAGACTGCGAACCGCCGCTGACTTGCATCACCGCCAATGTTCGACCTTGAGTCGGTCTGACAGCCCCAATACTTAAAGGAATCCAGTCAATTTGATTTTTCATAATGCCAGTAATATTGCCGTGCATTTCTGGACTCGACCACACTTGACCCTCCGACCACAGGCTCAATTCCCGTAATTCTTGAACCTTCGGATGCGTATCGGGAACGCTACCATAAATCGGCAGTTCGAGAGGATTAAAGAACCTAACCTCTGCACCGAAATCCTCAATAATTCTCGCCGCTTCTTCCGCCAACAAGCGGCTGTAAGAACGCTCTCTTAACGAGCCGTATAAAAACAAAATTCTCGGTTTGTGCGTAAAATTAGCCATGATGCTTTTAATTAAATTCCCGAAATCCGTTAGATATTTCCCGATAAACTACGACTGCTAATTGTGCTCCCCAAATAGGAGCCACCCAGTAAACCCAGTGGTGTTCCCAAATGCCGCCAACTAAAGCCGGGCCTAGAGAGCGTGCCGGATTCATACTAGCTCCGGTAATCGGCCCCATAAATGCAGCTTCTAACCCTACAGTTAACCCAATTGCTATCCCGGCAAAGCCGATGTGAGCGCGTCTATCAAGTCCTGAACCGAGGATAACAAACATTAAGATAAAGGTCAAAACAGTTTCTAAAATTAGAGACTGCAACCAGTTACCATTGAGAGGGATAGTTCCACCGAGATTTGCTACTTTTCCTAAAGTAATTAGCAGCACTTTAGAAGCTGCTATTGCACCCGCACACTGCCCTAAAACGTAAGGCAAAACTTTGTATTTTGGGAAAAAACCGCTCGCCCAAAACCCTAAAGTTACGGCCGGATTAAAGTGTGCACCGCTGATGTGTCCTAGGGCGTAAATCATCGCAGTTACTACTGCCCCAAATACAAAACTGATGCCTAAATGAGTTACGGAACCAGCGCTAGTTTTGTTAACCATCACCGCACCGGTGCCTGCAAAAACCAAAATAAATGTACCGAGAAATTCGGCGATCGCCTCTCGCCTGCAATCGGGCCGAGCACAACCTAACCTATGACCTGTTGCATCCATCGCTCTCAACTAATTGGTTCCATCCTATCATATCAATAAAAATTGATATGTCAATCCTCAAAATAGCCATATCAGTATTTGAGTGATTAAGAAATGTTGATGGGTTAACCCGCGTCGGAACAGGGGCGCGCCGGCAGGATCTGGCTGAAGCGGCGGTATTCGGCGAGGTACTGTTCGAGGGCGACAAACTGAGCTAAATTGAGGCTGTAGTAAATCCAGCGGCCTTCTTGGCGGCTGCGGACTAAACTGGCTTCTTTTAGGGTTTTGAGGTGGAAAGAGAGTTTAGGCTGAGGGACAGAAAGCCGATCGCACAATTCGCACACGCACAACTCCTGTTCCCGCAGCAACTCCAAAATCTGAATCCGCAGGGGGTCAGAAAGAGCGTGAAAGCCAGCAGCAATCAATTTATCTGCAACAGGAGGTGCGATCGGAGAATTTTTAACCATAAATTACCCTTAAATTTTTATTCAAAAACTCCCGGCGCGATTTCTTATTTTTACCGTTAGATTTGATCGGGTTATCCTTTGATGACAATCCCAAATCAACTGCGAACTCATTCTCTTCTCTTCTAGGACTAACGATTAATTCTCTTACCGATGCAACACCCAGTAAGCGCCGCCGCTGATTGCAGCGGCAATTGGCAAGGTCAACATCCATGATAGTAGAATCTGATAGAAAACGCGCACATTAGCTTTTTTTGAAATCAATCCTACACCAAAGATTGAACCTACCGAAACATGGGTAGTAGAAACTGGAAGTCCATAGCGACTGGCAGCAATAACTAAAAATCCCGTCACTAAGTTTGCCACAAGTCCTTGACCGGTATTCATTGCTGTAAGCTTTTTGCTCATTGTTTCGGCCACTTTTCTAGCATTCAACAAACCGCCGAGCGCCATTCCCAAAGCTACTGCTAAACTTCCCCAGTGAACTGATATTGATTGACCCACTAACATGAGCGAAACAATTTTAGGAGTATCGTTCAATCCTCTGGCAAAACTGACAATTCCCGCACTCATAAAATGGCAAACATCCACTAACTTTTGGCTGGGAATTTGTAAGAAATTTCCCAAATACCTTTGCGTGCATTTATCTAGAGAATCGACCGCGACATCAGCGGTTGTGATGCACTTCAGTATGTTAATTGCATCGGGCTGGGGAATGGGAATAATCTGTTGAATTTGACCAGCGCAAATACACCATTCTTTCTGAATTCCTAAATAAACTCGCAGGTAGCGAGACAGCGCATAAATTAAAGCTCCTAATAGAATCGCAATCATGGGACTCAGCAACAAAGGCATTAGAAAACTTTTCTGCAATGCTGTAAAATTAACTTGATTACCAATTGCTACTAAACCTGCACCGACAAGCGCACCTGTAAGACCGTGAGTTGTGGAAATAGGGAATCCAGTTAAGGTAGCAAGAATAACGGTTAAACCCGCAGCGATCGCGACTGCCAAATGAAAATCTGTGCCATTGGCGATCTCGTCTGGAACTAGCCCTTTTCCCGAAAAGCTTTTTACCAGGGTTGCTGCTAGAAAAATAGAAAATACTGAACCGGCAAAAGTTGTGATCGTTGCCCAACCAATTGCTGTTTTATAGTTTGTCGTCTGACTGCCAAACAGTGTCGCTACGCCTTTAAAATTATCATTAGCACCATTGCAGTATGCTAAAAAAAAGGTGGCGATAAATAGCCCAATAATTAACATTCTCTTACTCAGAATAAGTATGGTTTATTTGAAACAGTTTTTGGTCGGGGCCCCTACAGCACCGAATTTGATTGTATAGACACAGTTGCCTCAAATAAAATAATGAAAATATTAAGATTTCTTGGGAAGGCGAGCGATCGCGTCTTAATTTCGCGCCACATGAGCACGAGATTGAACGATACTATAATTAAGGCTCGGCGATCGCTTCCGGTACGCTCAAGCAACCGATTCACTTCGGAGTCTGTACCCGCGCCGGCACATCAGTGAGTCCGGCCTTTTGCATCAGCGAAATCACCCCTATAGATAGAATTCCCCCAATAATTGCCCCGACAACTACCAGGATGATAAAGACTTTTTGCAGAGTTTTTTTAGTTGCCGGGTGGTACTGTCTCGGCAATGCTTCACCTTGCTCGTCAACTTCTTGCTCCAAGGGGTCTAGCGGATTGGAGGGATTTGAGTTAAAGGGATTGGGCGCTTGATTCATGGCTGGCTTTGGTTAAAGGAGATCAACAACTATTTTAACTTGCGATATGCCCTTGCAGGTTAAATAATACATTCCGGTTTTACTCAAGACTCTATAAACTTTATTAAGATACCGAGAATTTTACCAACATTATTAATAAAATATTCGCTGGTGTCAATCTCGATCGCAATTCCTTCTAACTTGAAAAATTTCCAAATACTACCAGTTGTGACAACTCCATAAATTGTCTGAATGTCATTTTCTTGACGCTGGTTAAATATTTGTGCTGCGATCGTTTCTGCCATGCACTGTCCTAAGCCGGATTGGATGTTGTCATTTTTGGCTTCAACCAAGGCGATAACTGGGGATTCAATGACTAGCTGTTCCGGCGATCGGCTAATTAGAAAATCGCAATAACCGCTCAAACCCCTAGCAGCGTCTACATTGAATTCTCGACCGGAAAATAAACTCATCCGTTGCGGCAGCAGTTTTTTAATCTCAACTAATATTGGCGCGACAATTAGCTCGGAGCGAGCTTTCTCGGAATTAATTTCTAGTGCTAAAGGCAGATTAAATTGCAAAGTTTCTTGCAAAAAACTGCTTGGTTCTATTTCGGGAATGTCAGCAAACAAGCCCATCTTGCTCGAAAAGACGATGCCGAAATTTGCCTTAATTTGTTCTATGCTAAATTGACTGTAGGGCATTTAACTGCCTCTCCCGAAAAATTAAGTGTTTTTAAGAAGCTAACATTATATCACTTGAGGCGCTAAAATTTGAAGCGGGGGTATTTATATACTTGCCTGCTTGTCCAATGCTTTCTGTGAAAGATAACTACTATGACGTTACGCGAACTTCAAGACCGAGCACTGAGGTTGTCTGCCGAGGAGCGATGGCAGTTGATCGATGCCTTGATGCGATCGCTCCAACCGAAACCCCGATCGAAAGTGAAACCGAAGGGTTTAGCCGCTAGTTTAATTGGCATTGCGAAAACGGACGCGCCACCACCTACAGATGCAGAAGTAAAGGCAATGTTGGATGAGCGGTTAGTGCAAAAGTATCTGTAATGAAAGTTTTATTTGATACCAATGTTTTACTGGATGCAATGCTGGCACGCGAACCTTTCGTAGCGGATGCTGCTTTTTTACTGAATGCAGTTGAATCGGGGCGAGTTGAAGGGTTTATGTCGGCGACAACGGTTACGGATGTGCATTATTTGGTGGGACGACAAACCAAGAGTTCTGAAGCTGCGATTGCCGCAGTAACTCGACTTTTGGCATTGATGGAAATTTGTGCGGTGGATCGAGATGTTCTGGAGCAAGCGATTGCGCCCTTGATTGCCGGATTTTGAAGATGCGGTGCAGATAGCGTGTGCCATCGAGTTAGAGTTAGAGGCGATCGTTACTCGGGATGTGAATGGATTCGCAGGGTCGCCGATTCCCGTTTTGTCACCTCAAGAACTGAGAAATCGGTCGCTCTAGCAGAGGGCTGAATAAATTAGGCTAGAGGTGTTTCATTCCCGGCTTCAAAGCCCGGAAATGAAACACTTACAAAAAAAGTATCGGTATCTGTTATCCTTCTGCTTTTGACAGGCGATCGAGAGAAATTGTTGCCGCCTTAGATACTTGAGAATTACTATCTTTTTCTAAGTATTTCAAAGCCGAAACGCTCTTAACACTCGGCAAATTGCCCAAAGCTTCAGCCAGCCTCTGGCGGATCAGCCAATCTTCCGACTGAGCAAAGTTGAGGATGCGATCGATCGCCCCAATTTCCTTAATTTCCCCCAAAGCCGAAATTGCCGCCTGTTGGATCACCACTTGATCGCTGTCGAGAGCTTTCAGCAGCACATCGCGGGCCCGGGGATCTTTGAGATTTCCCAGAGAAACAGCAGCGCTGAAGCGCACCAGCCATTGAGTATCTTCGTAAAAAGCCCGCACCAAAGCATCAAAAGCTCTGATATCTTCGAGATAGCCCAGAGCACCCGCCGCGTCAGCGCGAATGCCGTAATCCGGGTCTGTTTCTAGCAATTTGACTAGAATAGGATAGCACTCTGCTGTCGGTTTGACCCCAAGAGCAAACACAGCCATCGATCGCACTTGCAAACTTTCGTCATTCAACACCTTTTTAATCAAAGGCACCGCCTCTGCAGCAGGCACATTCCGCAAGTTGGCCAAAGCCACCATTCGATCGGCGGAATTTTGGCTTTCTAACTTGGCTGCAATTTGCTCTAAGCTTAAAGTTGTCATTATGGATAAATCTTGTAGTAAAACTTTACATTCGGGTTATTTTGATTATAGGGGAGTCTCAGGGGAAAAGCAGGCCGTAAAAACCGCCCTGCGTATTTGAGATGAATGAGATTGCGGATTATTTCCATTAATCTGAAGCTCAGATTAATGGAAATAATCAATTAGAAAGTCTATTATTTAAGTCGCAAGCACAGGCGAGGTGTTACACTATATCGGATAATCCCTAGACTTTATTGTACAGTGCTTAACAAAGCAACAAAAAACTTTTCGTTTCTCCCACAAAAAATTATGATTGTCGTTGAAAGGCATTACATAGACCGGCAGCATCAGTTTTTTAAACAGTTTGATGACTTATCTTTCCTGTCCAAAAATCTCTACAATCATGGTAACTATTACATGAGGCAACACTTTTTTAACTTTGGGTCAAAAGTTGGCGCTGCCAGGAGTCTAAAACAGTTATATGCCATCCTAAAACCCACAGCCGACTATAAATCTTTACCTGCTAAAATTAGCAATCAATTTCTCAAACAAGTTATTCACGATTGGGAGGCTTGGAAAAAGTCAATAAAGGCTTATTACCGAGATATCCATCAATTTTTACCCTCCCCCCGAATTCCCAAATACAAACATAAAACCTGTGGACGTAACTTGTTAATTTATGATAACCAATCGATAGGACAAAGGGGAAAAAATAAAAATAATGGGCTACTTCATTTATCTCAAAGTGACATAATAATTGCTACAAAAGCCCAAGATGTCATAGAGGTAAGGATAGTTCCTGCCACAGCGATCTACGTTTTTGAGGTTGTTTATGAAAAGCCTGTAACGTTGGTCGATTTAAACCCCCAACTCATAGCAGGTAGAGATTTAGGGATTGATAACCTCGTCGCTTTAGCATCAAATAAGCCAACATTTACTCCAACTCTCTATGATGGAAAACATCTCAAATCAATCAATCAAGGTTTCAATAAGCGCCGAGCATTTTTACAGTCAAAACTTGAGAAAGGGAAATATACCACACCTCACATCCAGCAAATCATATTTAAGCGAAACAAGCGAGTTGAAAACTATCTTCATCAAACCAGCAGTTTGATAGTCAAGCGGTTGGTGGACGCTCAAAGGGGGCAGTTAGTTATTGGCAAAAATGTGGGGTGGAAACAAAATTTACAATTAGGAAAAAAAACGAATCACACGTTTGTAGCAATTCCTCACGCCAAGCTCATAGAAATGATTACTTACAAAGCTGAGTTAGTGGGGATAAAGGTAACAGTTACAGAAGAATATTATACAAGTAAGTGCAGCTTTTTGGATTTAGAGCCTGTCGGTAAGCAAGAGTCTTACCAGGGTAAGAGAGTTAAACGTGGGTTGTTTCGGTCGGGGAATGAAACGCTGATTAATGCTGATGTGAATGCAGCATTAATTATGATTAGAAAAGTAAACGGAAACTCACCCTTTGAGGAGTGCAGCAACCGTATAGAGGTGTTTGCAGTTTCACCTGTACGGGTTTCACCTGTACGAAAAGAGTCACAAAAAATCCGGTAATGTCAAGTATTGCCCGGTTTTTTGTGAACTGTTTCTGCCGTTCCCTAAGGCTTTGCCCGATCGTTAGCCGCCCTCTGACAACCTGCAATCCACTATGCCGTTCTACCACCCACCCTTTTACTCCTCAGCCTTAGAACAAGCGATCGATCGCTACCCCCTCACTGCCGCGCCAGAAACTTCCTTAGCAGTGGCGATCGCCCTGATGAGTCAGTTGCAAAACAGTTGTCCCCTAGTCAAAACACCTGTACCCTCAGACCGGGGGGCGATGACCGAAACATCCACGCCGGAAAAGGTGCGGGCCCGCTGCGTGTTCGTCGTGCAGAACCAGCAGACTATTACTACAGGCAACTTATCCGACAACCCCAGTCGCGGGCTGTTAATCGGCATATTAACTCCCGCCGACTTAGTGAGGCTGATAGCTTCTGGCACAATAGACAACCAGCACAAAGTAGCCCTGCACAAAATACCAATTTCCGAAGTGATGTCCCCGGTGTCGGTCTCCCTCACAGAATCCGATGACCAAGACGTGTTTACCGCCTTATCCTTATTTCGCCAGCACAAGATTCGCTATTTGCCGATCGTCAATCAATTTCGGCACTTAGTAGGAGTGCTGACGCGGGAAAGAATTCGCCAAGTATTGCAACCTTCAAACATTCTTAAATTGCGGCGGGTAGCAGAATTAATGACTACGCCAATTACAGCGCCCCACACCGCCTCGCTGCTGACCATAACCGAACTGATGTCAGAGCATCAAGTCAGTTGCGTAGTGATTACAAAAAACAAAGAATTAACAATGGAGAAGCCCAAAGATGACTATACCTCCATTTTTCACTATTCCTTTCACCAACCCCTGGGAATTATTACCGAATATGACATTGTGCAGGCACAGTTTCTCGAACTCAATTTCAAGCAAACCCTAGCTCCAAAAGTCATGAGAACTCCCCTGCAATTTCTTCAACCTTCCGATTCCCTATGGACAGCGCACAAAGAAATGCAGCAGCAACAAGTGCAGCGGTTGGTCGTGTGCGGGGGGCGCGGAGAACTGTTGGGAATTATTACTCAGACCAGCTTGCTCAGAGTCCTCGACCCCACCGAAATGTACCGAGTTGTCAAACAGTTGCAGCAGTCGGTTTATCAATTGCAAGCCGAAAAAGTGGAACTGTTGCAAAGCCGCAACGCCAAACTAGAACAGCAGGTGCGGGAACGGACTGCAAAACTCCATGAACAATTGCAGCGCGATCGGCTGTTAACTCACATTTCCTTGCGGATTCACCAATCCTTAAACCTCGAAGAAATTCTCAACGCCAGCGTCGATGAAGTCCGCCAAGTTTTGCAAGCTGACCGAGTAGCAATCTTGCATTTAGAGCCCAGTAATTACGGCATTGTAGTGGCCGAATCCGTTGCCGAAAATTGGCCTTCAATCTTGGGAGAAATCATGCCGCCTAATATTTGGCAAGAATCTGCTTCCGTGGTCGAACAGGAAATTTATGCGGTTCCGGATCTCGACCAAGCCTGTTTGATCGCCGAAAAATATGCGCGGTTCCAGCAAGCGCAAATCAAAGCTTATTTGATTGTACCAATTTTGCAAGACGGCAATTTGTGGGGGATGATGTGTGTTCATCAGTGTTCCAAATCCCGTCAGTGGCAGCCTTCGGAAGTGGATTTGCTGCTGCAACTGGCAACTCAAATCGCGATCGCCATTCAGCAAGCCCAACTCTATCAGCAAGTCCAAAATCTCAACACCGACCTCGAACGCCAAGTCCAAGAACGCACCGCCGAATTGCAGCAAAAAGTTCACGAACTCCAGCATTTAAACGTCCTCAAGGATGAATTTCTCAGCACAGTTTCTCACGAACTGCGGACGCCTTTAGCTAATATAAAAATGGCTATTCATATGCTGCGAATTTCTCCCACACCAGAGCGGCGCCAGATTTATCTAGAAATTTTAGAAACAGAATGTACTAGAGAAACAGATTTGATTAATGCTTTGCTAGATTTGCAGCGGCTCGAAGCTGCAACTTGTCCGATCGACCTCGAACCAGTAAACTTAGAAATCTGGCTGCCTACTATTATCGACCCGTTTTACACCCGGGCCCACGACCGCCACCAGGATTTGCGAGTAGAGTGCGATCGCCACCTCCCCACGATCAGTTCCAACCGCGCTAGTTTGGGACGAATTTTAGCCGAGCTCCTCAACAATGCCTGCAAATATACTGCCAATAACGGCGAAATTTTTCTGAAAGTTGAGTGCAAAAACGGAGACTGGGAACAAGGAGGACAAAGGACAAATTCGCGACAAGCAAGTGCTGTGGCTTCAGAAATCCAATTTACACTCAGCAATCAATCGTCCATTTCCAGAGAGGAATTGCCTCGAATTTTTGAGAAATTTTATCGAGTTCCCAACGCCGATCCTTGGAAACAAGGAGGTACAGGTTTGGGTTTAGCTTTGGTTCAAAAACTTGTCGAACAGTTGCAGGGAAAAATTGAGGTTGATAGCAGCAATGGCTGGACTAATTTTATCGTCACATTTCCTACCAACCCGGATGGAAATTAGTCCGCCATCAGTCAATTTGAGATTTGAGATTTGAGATTTGAGACTTGGGCCTAAGAGGTTCGGCAAGCGCGAGCTTCAAGTCGCGCTGAGTCGAACGATTTTAGATTTTCGATTTACTCCACAGACGAATCTGGGAGATTGAACAAGAGTCTAAAATTTTGGGAGTTCCATGAATGCTGTCGGGGGTTTGTATCGATTTTTTGGGGTCATCTTTGTTGGGTATCACTCTTTTTTGGGAGCTAGTTTGCGGATACGAGACGGTGCTGGTGTCAAATTCAAATATTCATTTTTATCTTCAATAACTGATGATCTCGATGCTGCTGAATACTTCTTGCGTTTAGGGGCATGATTCGCAACTGTGCCCAAGCATGGTATGCCAAAATTTTCTAATTGACTGAAAACTTTTTTGACTACAGAAAAGGGAACCTGGTGAAGTGCTACAACCATGAGTATGCCATCGGTGCGCGCCGCTAAAAAATTCGTATCTTTACTGTCCGCCAGTGGCGGCGTATCGTAAATAACTAAGTCAAATTTTGCCTGAAGTTCTTCCATTAAATACTGCATCTGAGATGATGCCAGCCGTCTGGCAGTACCAGGCTCCGGGAGACCGGCAGTTAATACAAAAAGATTATCTGCTAGATGCGATCGTTGGATAATTTCATTGCATTCGTTTTTATTGTCGAGCAAGTTGCTCAATCCCTTGACATTAGGGAGTTCCAACAGCAAGTGCAGGCTGGGCGAATGGAAATTTGCGTCTACTAACAGCACTCGCTGACCCGCCAGCGCTGCCACGTGAGCTAAGTTTAAAGCAACCGTAGATTTGCCTTCGCCAACTGTAGCCGAACCAATTGCCAAAGAGCTAATCGTTCGATTTGAAGAAAGAAAGCGGATATTAGTATAAAGAGAGTCAAAAGCTTCTATAAATTCCGCAGCCTTTTTCTTATTACCCTCTTTTCCTTCCAGATAAGCATAGGCATTAGCAATAGAAGGCTGCAATTTTCTAGCATTTTTGTCAAGAGGAATTGCTCCCAGTAAAGGCGCTTCAACCGCATCTTTAACGTCCTCAGCACAGTAGAAAATATTGCGGAACTTTTCAATGAGGATAGCAGCTCCAAGACCCAAAACTAGCGCCCCAACAACTGCCATCACCAATTTGTTTTTAGCTTTCGTGGCAACTGGAATCAGGTTGCCATTAGGATCTTGCGGTATCCGTGGTTCAGAAATTATTTCCCAAGGTACTTGGCTTTGAGCTGCTTGGACGCGCAGAGTTTCCCGCTGGCTTAAAAGTTGATCGCGGGTGCGGGCGGCTACTTCTAATTGCTGTTGCAGTTCGTTGTAGCGACGGGCTATGGTGGGGAATTGTGTTGCTTGTCGGTTTAAATTGTTTTTAGTTTGGCTGATTGCCTGACGGCGAGCTTCTAAGACTTCAACTTGGTTAGCAGTATCAACCAATTGTTTAATCAAGCCTATGCGAATAGAATTTTGAAAATTCTGAACTTTAGAATTGGCTTGAGTGCCTACTAAATTTTGCCCCAAAATTCGATCAGTTTGCTGGTTGAGCAAAGCTACTAAATTTGCCCGCTTGCGCTCTAAAGCTTCCACTATAGGGTTAGCAGATTTAAAACGAGCTGTTTCTACAGCAATCTGACCTTCTACTTCCTTAACCTTGGTCAGCAACTCTTTATATTGAGGTTCTTCGCTTAAAGCGGAAGCGGCAATAGCTTCATTTGGTGTAAAATCTAATTGTTTTTGCAAGTTAGCGTACAGCGTTTTCTGTTCTTGCAGTAGCCTTTGAGTTTCTAACTCTAAAGTTTCTACGGTACGAACTTGCTGCATTAATTGCGCGCCTTGTTCTTGAGGATTGGTAATCTTTTGCTGCTCCTGTATCACCTGTAACTCCGATTTCAGCTTGTTTACGCGCTTATTGAGTCCCGGAAGCTGGTCTTCAATAAATTTAACACCTTCACCAATGCGAGTCTTGCGTTCGTCAAGGCTGTACTTTAAGTATTTCTTTTTAGTTTCTTGTAAAACGAACTCAACTAATTTAGGATCAGTCCCCATGAAGCGAACTTCCAAAATTTTAGTCATCGTCATCTCATTTTCTCCGACGCGCACAATGGCTAATCCTTTTTGAATAAGTTCCTCGGTAACTTCTGGATATCGTTTTTGGACTTGTTTAACAATAGCCCCCATCATCTGAGGACTCTGGAGAATTTGAAGTTGAGTTGCGTAGTCCAAACTAAAAAAATCTCGATTAGGCACTCCCCCCCCCTCGCCGCGATTGGCTAGGGCAGAGGGGTCAGCAATTCTGGCCTCCGTTGTCACGGGTTCCACTAGCAGCCGAAAATCGCCTTGATATGTTTTCTTGCCTCCCTTAATCTGATAAACAGCTCCAACGCCTACTATACCTATAATCCCAATAATGATTAGGGCTTGTCGCTGAAAAGTCCTCAACAACGGCTTTAGATTCAATCCTTTCTGAGGCTGCGCGCTTAACTCTTCTCCCTCGTCAACGGAAAATTGCTGTACCTGTCGGCTCTGATTGCTAATGGGTACGATATGAGCGTCCTGTTCTCTTTCCATGTTGACCTCTTGGATATTTTGGGGGTAAAATCAGCTTTCTTCTGCGAGCCTTCGGGTTGATACTTTGAGCATTGGCTTAAGGATATCACACGAAATTATTGGTTGGTCTAGCCCACTTCCTTGTAATAGTTCTCACTACTTTCACATAGTATACAAAAATAACTAAATCCCTATGCTATGCCGACGGCAAAAGTTCTTTTACAACTTCTGGAGAGTTATATCAGACTGCATTGGGGGTCTGCTGGCTTGTGCCTGTATTTGGGGTTTCCGGGCGACGAAGCAAACTTTTTCAGGTGTCGCTCAGCTTCGCGACAGGGGGCGCAATAACTTTACCAAACTTTTACAATTGACCGTAATACCTCAGCCGCTGCTTGCGCTGGTATTGGTTTGTCCTCTATGCCATTTTTCGGTTCAGAGTCAACGGCCGAAGCACTTGTTAACTTACGCGCTAACTGACCGGCTAAACAATTTTGCATTTCCCATGTAGATATAATTAGCCACATTCAGCAGATTTTTTGGAACGGCAACTAATCCAATCAATTTCCGACCAAAATCTGTTTCTTCTTTTAATTATAAACTTTTTGAGGAGCTGGATGACTGATTAAGTATATAGACTTAGTGAACGTCATAATTATATCACAAACTACTCTCTATAGTGCGCGACAGACATAAAATTTAATAATTTGTGTTCTTAAGCTCGATCGACATCTCGAACAACTCAAGCATTCGGGGTTTTTCTACCGGGGCGGATGGCGGGGCGCGATTTATGTATTTTCGTAAAAAAAACTAGGTTTCTGGGTTCCGGGGCTATTACTAAAACTATCGCTTTGATTCGTCTTCCGAGCAAGCTATAGCAATCCTTTAGGTAAACGCGCAACGGGCTTTTTTTGGGAATTAACCGATGCCATAAGACGATGACACATTGTTAAAGAAAAAAACACTTCGCACCGGATGGGAGGATTGCTATTGATATCGCTCGGATTAGCTACTGGGAGTTGTTATTTTTCGATTTTACTAATTACCAACTACTCCTTATTAGCGATTAGTGATTTTGTGCTTTTCTTTCTCGCAGTTTCAACAGTATTTCTGCATGAACTTCGCGGGTTATTGGATAAAAATATGTAAGAATCATGCCAGCAATTAAAGCAATGGTGGGCAGTGGCCCGATCGCAACTCGAATCGCAAACAGTGCAGACTCTGGCTGTACGGGTGCAGGCTGTCCCGGAACTGTAGATAGAAATCCAGCTCCTTCTAATGCTTGGCCTACCAACCACAAACCCACTGCCAATCCGATTTTTTGCAGCAGTACCATAAACGAATAGAAAACGCCTTCGCGTCTTTCTCCTGTTTGGAGTTCGTCGAGTTCGATCACATCCGGTATCATCGACCAAGGTATTAGATAAGCCGTGGAAACTCCGACACCTGCCATGACTGCTAATATGTACATATGCAATACTTGTCCGGGTTGGAGGAAAAACAGTCCAGCTTGGGCAATAATCCACAAACTCATGCCCATAAAATATACGGCTTTTTTGCCGTATCTCTCGCTGACTTTACTCCAAACAAATAGCATGATTAATGCAGTGCCTTGAACTGCGATCGCCACCAAGCTAAAAACGTACTGTGGCTGTTGCATCCAGTTAACAACAAAGTAGGGAATAATAGTAGCAGTCAACTGCACTCCCAGCCAAGAAAAAAGATAAATTCCAATGACGTACAAAAAAGGGCGATTGCTAAATGCAATCTGCAACTGTTCTTTCAGTGGCAAGGATGTAGAATTATCGAGTTCGGCGTTTTCTAATAGTTGGGCTGCGACGTGCTTGCGAGTTCCCAAAACGCACCAGTACAAAGGCAAGACAGAGATAACTGCACAGATTGCACCTAATACTAAATATTGTTGATTCGGGTCCTTTTCAAATACACGAAAGATAATTAGAGCTAAGATTAATGAAAAGATGCTGCCCCCAATGGAGAAAGCAAATCGAAAACTATTAAGGCTAGTGCGTTCGTTGTAGTCTTGAGTAAGTTCTGGAGTTAGGGCAGTGTAGGGAAGATTGACAGCCGTGTAGGCGGTGTTGAACAAAATGCTGATTGCAACATAGTACCAAAATAACACTGTGTGATCCGTGCTAGGTACAATCCACTGCAATAAGAAGAATATGCCGAAGGGAATGCCACCATATATTATCCAAGGATATCGGCGGCCCCAAGGGTGAGAAGTGCGATCGCTCAAAACCCCCACAATCGGGTCATTTATGGCATCCCAAACCTTGCCAACTACCAAAATATTACTGGCTAAACCGGCCGGTAAACCAGCGACATTGGTAAAGAAAACTAGGAGGTAAAATGCCAAAACATTAGCGGTAATTGCCGGGCCGAGGTCGCCGGCACCGTAAGCTAATTTTGTTGAGAAACTGAGTTTTTGTGTGGCGGGGTTTTTGGCTGCTGGTTGAGGGGGGGAAGTGTTGCTCATAAACTTTGATTTCGAGATTTTTTGACAGTCACAGTCTTTCCAGTAGGAGTATAACTCATGCTACGCCCTAATACTAAGTTTTTTGTAGCGATCGGGATTATTCTGAAGATGTGGTAATTGATAATTGGTAATTGATAGATTTGTAGGGGCGGGTTCACCAACAATAATCGCCCCAAAACAAACAATCTCAAAAACCCGCCCCAACCCAACTTTCCAAGCCAAATGTCCGTTCAGATTTACGGTGGGGTGGGGGCGGGTTTATATGAATTGTCGGTCATTGTTATGTATGGTTTGTGAACCCGCCCCTACAACGTTGTGGTAATTCGAGCGATATCAATATACACAATACCCGTAGATACCGTAGCAGCTACGCACCATACAAGGGGCGGGTTTTAGCCGAAATATCGATCTGTAGCTAAAGATATCGATAAACCCGCCGCCCACAGACTTAAGGAAACAGTTGCGAAATCTGAACTTCTATTTCTGGAAAGGCCAGCATTGACAAAACATCATCTTCATTAAATACTGTTTCTTGTCCGTAGTTGGCCTCGCCCGGTTCGCGAAAAACATAAACTTGCCGCGTGTTAACATCAAGTATCCAATAATCACTAATTCCCGCCTTAGCATAAGCCGGTGCTTTCCGCTTGCGGTCTGTTTCTAAAGTCGTGTCAGCTATTTCTATTAATAAGAAAATATTGTCTGGTACGGGATGAAAATCTTTGTACAGCCGAGGGTCGATTTGCACTACAGCAATATCGGGTTCTGGTTCTGAATTTATACTTAGAGTAACCGGGTCTTGGATGCGAATTAAAGCAAGTCCTACCAGCAGATTTCTCAGATAGTCGGCTGCACAGAGATTAGTTGCTGCGTGGGGAGGATTTTTTGCACTCATTGAAATAATTTGCCCGTCAATTAATTCGACTCGTTCATCGGGATTGAGAATGCCAGTTTCGGTCATCCGGCGGTATTCGGCTACAGTCCACAAGCGTACATCTGTTACAGTCATGGCACAATTTCCTTTGGCGATATTATCTATTATCCTAGAGGCCGAAACCGCAGGGCGGTTTCATTTTCTTGTAGGGGCAAACCCTCGTGAAGAGCCCCGATGCCTGAAATGTCCATGAAATCATCTGTGGGTGGGGGCGGGCACTCTTGGCACCGCCCCTACAAAAGCCTGGTTTTCCGTAGGGGCAATCCCACGCCCGGTTGCCCCGAAACAGCCCTGGCCGAAACCGGGTTTTTTATCAAAATAGTGGATGAGAGACTTTAACACTGGTAAAAAACCCGGTTTCTTTGGTATATTCCCGGACTACTTTAAATCCACAATATCCAATCTACAATCTAAAATATAAAATCTTAAATTACTCGGTCAGCAATCTCGATTTAGCTGTAATTGCTCCCACACACCACAAAATGGCATTGACAATTTCCGATCGCTGAATATCTTCTGCGTATAAAAAAGTTGCAAACTCTTCCTCAATATTCAAATGATCTGCAAAATCATAAAGTATGCGCTTGTATTCAGTTGGCATCGGTATTAAAGTAGCTTTCACTAAATCGAAAAGCGCGTTCAAACAGTTGAGGATAGTAGCTGACTCGTCAAAATCTTCGGCATCGAGCAAGTACAGCGTTTCTGCAATGTCGCAAATAGCGTCTATTTGTGTGGGTGGCTTTCCCAGTTTGCTGACATCGATATTGCACAATTGGAGAGCGTTAATCGCTAGTTCTGGACGGGTAAAAAATACAAGTTGACCGCCGGCTACTAAGGGCGGCTCTTGTTCTCCGTAGACAATTAGAGTATATAGATTGGGTATTTCGGTGCCGGGGTCGATCCGAAAACCGAACAGCCACAACAATTTTTCTGTATTTGGGTTCGCTGTTTGCAGTGTTGTTGGGAAAATATTGGGTTCTGACATGAATTTTTAATCCCTATAATACGCTCTTAAACTCGGTTTATACGCAAATTTTTTGTCTTTTAGGACTTACGCAATCATTCCTGGTATGGGGGCAACCACGGGGGGTTAGCCCCCTACAAAACACTATATATTGAGGCGGTGCGTAAGTCCTGTCTTTGTGAGAAATCTACAGATAAACCTGGTTTAGAAGGCAAGAGTGCGTAATCTTTTTTCTCCTATAAATTTTGCTGAATAATATCGCAGCATTCGGCCACACTGGCTCTTTCTTCCATTGCTGCTACTAGGGCTTCGTAAGCTGATTTGTGGCTTTCTATCAGGTTTTTGGCTCGCAGCAAACCCCAGTTTTGTTTGAGTTGAATCTCGGAACTTGGACGGCGCATTTGTGTTAAAATTGCACTAATTTTTGTGCGGTCTTCGGCTCCTCCTTGTGCACTGCCGTAAACAAATTTTTCGGCGACTATTCCGGCCATCCACACTGTGCAGTATTGGTCTAAAAGTTGGGCGGAAAGAGTGCCATTTTGGAGTTGAGATGCTAATTGTTCGTCTTCAAATCGGACGCCGCCTTGGGCTGTTTGGCCTTGTTTAAATGCTTCCCAAGCGTTGAGGGCGTAGCTGGTTACGGGAATTCCCAACAGGTGCGCGACTAGGAAGTGTCCGGCTTCGTGGTGAAGGATACGATCGCGCTTTTGTTTGGAAGTTCCCCCCAGCCAATCTAAAAAAATAGTACCGCCTTGACCTTGCCACTGGAAACTGTCAAGGGTAGCAAGCCCCAACAGGCAAAAAGTGGCGATCGCAGGTACGGCTTCTGGCAAGTTGAATAGGGGCCCCAACAATATTGAAATGGTGATGGCAAAGATAGAAATAGCGATAATATTCAAAGAAGTGTCTTTCATAATGCGGAATTGGTAACTGGGAATTGGGAATTGGGAATTTGTAATAGGGAATTGGTAATGGGAATTGGTTTTAGAGGTAAACTCAGGTACGATCGCGCGATCGGTTTGGCAGCGTCGGGTCGATCGCAGCAGCCGGGACTTCCGACAAAAACACCACCTTCCAGTTTGACTGAAAATTGTCCCTCCGAAGCCACCGATATTAAAAAGATATTAAAATAAATCAAAGTCCAGTAAAAGTGTTAGTGGAATCCTTCATGTCAGTTTTGGCAGCGATCGCAGTTTTAGGTATCTTGATTGTCGTTCACGAACTCGGCCACTTCCTGGCGGCGAGACTTCAACACATCCACGTCAACCGCTTCTCCATCGGTTTCGGGCCCATCCTCTGGAAGTACCAAGGCCCGGAAACTGAATACGCCCTTCGCGCCTTTCCCCTGGGAGGTTTCGTGGGTTTCCCGGACGACGATCCAGACAGTACAATTCCGCCAAATGACCCGAATTTGCTCAAAAATCGCCCCGTGCTCGATCGGGCGATCGTCATTAGCGCAGGGGTAGTTGCCAACTTAATTTTTGCTTATTTCCTGCTGGTGGTGCAATTGAGCACTGTCGGCGCTGCACAAATGAACTACCTACCGGGAGTTAAAGTCCCGGAAGTCGCTGCGGAAGTCAGTTCGGCCGCCAAACAAGCGGGAATTCGATCGGGCGACGTTGTTCTGTCTGTTGACGGCAAGGAATTGGGCGCTTCCGGCGAAGCAGTCAAATTATTGGTCGCAGCAATCCAAGATCATCCCAACCAACCCCTAGCGTTGGAAATTCAGCGCCAAGAACAAAAATTTGTGGTGACAGTAACTCCTGAAGAGTCGCCCGACGGCAAAGGTCGCATTGGCGTGCAGCTAACTTCTAACGGCACTGTGGTGCGGCAGAGGGCCGGATTTGTAGAGGCGTTTAGCAAGGCCGCCAAAGAATTTGAGCGGATTGTGGTGCTGACGGTTCAAGGTTTCGGGCAGTTACTTAGCAATTTCAGCCAGACTGCCGACAAGTTGTCCGGGCCTGTGGCGATTGTGGCGATTGGTGCAGGGATTGCCAAATCGGATGCTGCGAGTTTGTTTCAGTATGCGGTGTTAATTAGCATCAATTTGGCTGTGATTAATATCTTGCCTTTACCTGCTTTGGACGGCGGTCAGCTAGCTTTTCTGTTAATAGAAGGACTGCGGGGCAAGCCTCTGCCGAACCGCATTCAGGAAAATGTCATGCAGACTGGTTTGGTGTTGTTGCTGGGTTTGGGAATTTTCTTGATTATTCGCGATACTGCTAATTTGGCTGGGTTCGATTTGCGAAATTTCCTGCAATAGTAAATGAAGGAAGAGGGAAGAAGGAAGTTCGGCAACGGATTCGCTCGACGGATGTAACGGATGTAACGGATTTCAGGAAGAAGGAAGAAGGAAGAATTATGTCTAGTTTTCCGTTTTCCTATTTTCCTATTTTCCCCTCTCCTTTTTTTCCGACGCAAGCGAGGCAGAACCTCTGGTTATGGGTTCCCCAGTCGTGCCTGGAAGTTAAAAACAAATAACAACTGACTAATGACTAATGACTACTGAGTAATGACTACTGAGTAATGACTACTGACTAATGACTAATGACTAATGACTACTGACTAATGACTAAAAAGTTAAGTTTAAAACAACGATCGCTCGAAATTCTGATTCGCCTCAAACGCCTCTATCCAGAAGCTCCTTGCACTCTCAACTACGAAACTCCCGTGCAGTTGCTGGTGGCGACGATTCTCTCGGCTCAGTGTACGGACGATAGAGTAAATTTGGTAACGCCGGCTTTGTTTGAGCGTTTTCCCGATGCGGTTGCTTTGGCAAATGCTGATATAGAAGAATTGGAAAGTCTGGTGCGATCGACTGGTTTCTACCGCAATAAGTCTAAAAATATTAAAGGTGCTTGTCAGGCGATCGTCAATAAATTTAACAATCAAGTGCCGCAGCGTATGGAACTGCTGCTAGAATTGCCCGGAGTTGCCCGCAAAACGGCTAATGTCGTTCTCGCCCACGCTTTTGGTATTAATATGGGCGTGACGGTAGACACTCACGTCAAACGTTTGAGTCAGCGGTTGGGATTGACCGAACATACCGATCCTATAAGGATCGAGCGGGATTTGATGATATTGTTGCCGCAGCCCGATTGGGAAAATTGGTCGATTCGGTTGGTTTATCACGGCAGGGCGGTTTGTAATGCCAGAAATCCGGCTTGCAATGTTTGCGAACTGGCAGATTTGTGTCCTTCTGCTAATAGTTTGGTGTTGCACCAATGTTAAGTACAGGCAAGATGCCTGTACCACAAAAATCTTGAGTTATTGCAGATTTGTACCTTTTTGCTAATAGTTAGGTGTTGCACCAATGTTAAGTACAGGCAAGATGCCTGTACCACAAAAATGTTGAGTTATTGTGGAACAGGCATCTTGCCTGTTGCTAAAAATGTTGAGTGATTGTGGAACAGGCATCTTGCCTGTTGCTAAAAA
>NZ_JAUBPT010000087.1:28936-35553 GCF_036700905.1 Microcoleus sp. S13_C3
TTGTGGAACAGGCATCTTGCCTGTTGCTAAAAATGTTGAGTGATTGTGGAACAGGCATCTTGCCTGTTGCTAAAAATGTTGAGTGATTGTGGAACAGGCATCTTGCCTGTTGCTAAAAATGTTGAGTGATTGTGGAACAGGCATCTTGCCTGTTGCTAAAAAGGTTGAGTGATTGTGGAACAGGCATCTTGCCTGTTGCTAAAAATGTTGAGTGATTGTGGAACAGGCATCTTGCCTGTTGCTAAAAATGTTGAGTGATTGTGGAACAGGCATCTTGCCTGTTGCTAAAAAGGTTGAGTGATTGTGGAACAGGCATCTTGCCTGTTGCTAAAAAGGTTGAGTGATTGTGGAACAGGCATCTTGCCTGTTGCTAAAAATGTTGAGTGATTGTGGAACAGGCATCTTGCCTGTTGCTAAAAATCTTGTTGACAAAAGAAATAATTCAAATAAAAGAGATCCGAAATCACCAAAATATAGTAAAATAGTAGATTGTGATTAATCTAAGGATATCAACAGATTATGGCTAAGAAGAGCATGGTCGAGCGCGAGAAAAAGCGCCAGAGACTCGTAGACAAGTACGCCGACAAGCGGGAAGACCTGAAAGACCAGTTTGACCAAGCTAACAATCAGATGGAAAAAATGGCGATTCACCGCCAACTACAACAGCTACCCCGCAGCAGTTCGCGGACTCGCTTGCGGAACCGCTGCTGGGCAACTGGACGGCCCAGAGGTTACTATCGTGACTTCGGACTGTCTCGCAACATGATGCGAGAAATGGCTCACGAAGGTCTTTTGCCCGGTGTTGTGAAGTCTAGCTGGTAGCACGAGAAAGAAGGCACGACACGGATGATGACACGGATACACGGATGATGTTTTTCTGAAATTGTCGTGTTTCTGGAGATTTATTCTAAAGAAAAAGGAAGAAGGAAGAAGGAAAAAAAACTTATAAATAATCGGCAAGATTATGTTTGGGGTTGATTCTTGTTTCAGACTTATGAGTTAAATTTTCCTCCTTCTTGCTTCACTGGCCACAGCATTTATCGATGCCTAGACTATCGAGTAACAAGTCGCTGACGGCATTGGCGATCGCAAATTCGCCGTAGAAGCTTTTAGAAAAATCATAGGCCTGCATTTCGGTGACGATCGCAATTACGAGGCTGCCCACGTCATTTTCGCCTTCCATGCGCTGGCGGACATAGATTTGGGCAGCTCTTTTAGCTATTTGCTGGTTGGCTGCTTCTGGGATAAACTCGGAGTCTAGCCATGCCAGCAAGGTTTGTTGGAGCCATTGGCCTTCTTGTTCGGGGTTTATGGCGGGCGGTAAGGTAATAGGTTCAATGGTTTCAGACATGATTATTCCTAATTGCTAATGTTGACTTTGAAAAGTTAACTGAGAAATGACAACTGATAAATATATGCAATATGATATACCGACAATTATACAAGGATATGCCCAAGGCTACTTCTTGATGGCAAATGACGGGGAGGAAAGTTTGGGGTGGTATTCCAGCCGACAGCGGGCGCTGATTCCCCTGGATGAAAGATTTACCTATCCGAAATCCCTGCGTCGCCAAATTAATCAAAATCGATTTTCGGTGGCTGTGAACCGCGATTTTGGGGCGGTGGTTGAGGGTTGTGCCGATCGCGAAACGACTTGGATTTCTAAGGAGCTCAAGCAGATTTACTGGGGTTTGTATGAGGCCGGTTGGGCTTACAGCTTCGAGACTTGGTGCGGGGACGAATTGGCGGGCGGTATTCTCGGATTGTCGATCGGCGGTGCGTTTATTGGGGAGTCGATGTTTTACCGAATTCCCGAGGGTTCTAAGGTGGCGATGGTGAAGTTGGTGGAGAGATTGCGCGATCGATCTTATCTGATGTTCGACGCTCAAATGAACAATCCGCACTTGGAAAGATTCGGCGCTTATACTGTTAAAGAAAAACTGTACAACACTCTTTTGCAAGCAGCTTTGAAGCGCCGCTGCACGCTATTTTGAATATTCTGTCATTCGGGAAAAGGCAGTACCATTTACGACCCCATTAGCTGCTTAAAACAATAGTATAATTAAGCTTAGATACTTCTCGGAGACAACCACTATGCAAGTCACAACCGCAGAAATCATTTATCCTTCCAGCGACGGTCAACCAATGGCAGAAAGCACCATTCAATACGAATTAATTGTCAAAATTAAAGAAGGTTGCGAATCGCTGTTTAAGAATGACCCAAACGTTTTTGTAGCAGCCGATTTACTCTGGTATCCAGTTGAGGGCAGACCCGATATTTCTCAAGCACCTGATACGATGGTGGTGTTTGGCAGACCAAAGGGCGATCGGCCTTCTTACATACAATATCGAGAGGACAATATTGCTCCTCAAGTCGTCTTTGAGATTCGCTCCCATAACGACCGCCAAACCAAAATGAATAAGAAACTTTCATTTTACCAGCGTCATGGAGTTGAGGAGTATTACGTTTACGATCCCGAAAGAAATGAATTAGAAGGCTGGCAAAGAATTGAGGGAATCTTAGAAGTAATTGAACCGATGGAGGGATGGATAAGTCCAAGATTGGGTGTGCGATTTGAGTTGGTAGAAGATAGGTTGGAAATTTATAGGCCTGATGGCGAACAGTTTCTTTCCTATGCGGAATTAGAAGAACAGCGGGGATTATATCGCCAGCGTTTACAACAAGAATCTCAAAGAGCCGAACAAGAATCTCAAAGAGCCGAACGTTTAGCCGCCAAACTGCGGGAACTGAACATCGATCCAGATAGCATTTAAGCCGGAATAAATGCTAAGAAACCCGATTTCTCAAACAAATCGCGTTTCTGAGGATTGCGGTTATTTATTCTTTTAGTCCAGGACTAATCAAGACAAAAGAAACCGGGTTTTTTGCGGTTTTGCAGACGGTAACGCGTCTTCTCAGGTAAAAACCCGGTTTCTGACCGCCCGTGCGTAAGTCTTATTCTTTTCAGGGCGAACGGGGATATTTGGTCGATCGCCCCCCAGCTAAAATTACATATACTACAATATATAATACAGAGATTAGAGCCAAAATCCTTGGAGCTCAGAAAAATCAGAATCGAAGCCCCTTGAATGTGTAAAAATACTGAAGCAAACATTACTAAACCCTGCACGGAGCAATTGTTGTGGATTCCAGATATAACCCCCAATCCATAGAAGAAAAATGGCAGCAGACATGGGCTGAGCAAAACTTAGACCAGATGCCAGAAGATACCCAAAAGCCTAAATTTTATGCCTTATCCATGTTCCCCTACCCGTCGGGAAACCTGCACATGGGTCACGTCCGCAACTACACAATCATCGATGTAATTGCCAGACTCAAGCGAATGCAAGGCTATCGGGTATTGAATCCGATGGGATGGGACGCTTTTGGTTTGCCCGCAGAAAATGCTGCCATCGAGCGCGGAATTCCCCCGGCAAAATGGACCTATGAAAATATTGCCCAAATGAAAGGCTTATTTCGCCGTCTCGGCATTTCCTTTGATTGGACAAAAGAAGTTACAACTTGTTCTCCCGATTATTATCGGTGGACTCAATGGATTTTCTTACAATTTTTAGAAGCAGGATTAGCTTATCAAAAAGAAGCCGCAGTTAATTGGGACCCTATAGACCAAACAGTCTTAGCAAACGAACAAGTAGATAACGAAGGTCGTTCCTGGCGTTCCGGTGCCAAAGTCGAGCGCAAATTATTGCGGCAGTGGTTCCTCAAAATTACCGATTACGCCGAACAGTTATTAAACGACTTAGACAAATTGCCAGATTGGCCAGAAAGAGTCAAATTAATGCAAGCCAACTGGATCGGCAAATCAGTCGGTGCTTACTTGGAATTTCCCATTGTCGGAATGGATGAAAAAATCGCTGTTTTCACCACTCGCCCAGATACAGTTTACGGCGTCAGTTACCTTGTTTTAGCGCCGGAACATCCACTAACTCAGCGCGTGACAACGGAAGACAGAAAAGCCGCCGTAGAAACCTTCATCAAAGAAGTCGCCGCCCAAAGCGAGATCGATCGCACAGCCGAAGACAAACCAAAGCGCGGCATCCCCACAGGCGGCAAAGCAATCAATCCTTTCAACGGCGAAGAAATTCCCATTTGGATTGCCGATTATGTATTGTACGAATACGGCACCGGCGCAGTTATGGGAGTACCCGCCCACGACACGCGAGATTTCAAATTTGCCAATCAATATCAACTGCCAATTAAAGTAGTAATTGTGGATGATGATGAGCTGCCCTTGACCGAAGCTTACACCGAACCAGGAATTATGATTAATTCCGAAAGCTTCAACGGCATGGATTCAATTAAAGGCAAAGCAGCGATTATTCACCATGCCGAAAATTCCGGTTATGGCAAAGCCCGCATCCAATACCGCTTGAGAGATTGGTTAATTTCTAGACAGCGTTATTGGGGCGCTCCCATTCCCGTAATTCACTGCCCCGCCTGCGGCACAGTCCCCGTACCCGCATCGGATTTGCCCGTATTGTTGCCGGAAAATGTACAATTTACTGGCAAAGGTTCGCCCTTGGCAAAGATGGAAGAATGGGTAAACGTTCCTTGTCCGAGTTGCGGCACTGCGGCGAAGCGGGAAACAGATACGATGGATACTTTTATCGATTCTTCGTGGTATTTCTTGCGCTATCCCGATGCTCAAAATCAAGAGCAAGTTTTCGATACGGCGAAGACAAATGATTGGATGCCCGTAGACCAATATGTCGGCGGCATCGAACACGCAATCTTGCACTTACTGTATTCGCGGTTCTTTACCAAGGTTTTGCGCGATCGGGGTTTGATCAATTGTGACGAACCATTTAAACGCCTGTTAACTCAAGGCATGGTGCAAGCAATGGCCTATAAAAATCCTGTTACTGGCAAATACGTTTCCCCAGCAGATATAGACCCCGCAAATCCCAAAGATCCTCAAACTGGCGAAGCTTTGGAAGTCTTCTACGAGAAGATGTCTAAATCAAAATACAATGGCGTTGACCCCTTGGAAGTTATGGGAAAATATGGGGTAGATACAGCGCGGATGTTTATTTTATTCAAAGCGCCGCCAGAGAAGGACTTGGAGTGGGACGACGCTGATGTGGAAGGGCAATTTCGCTTTTTAAATCGCGTTTGGCGCTTGGTTACAGAGTTTGGTGCACCCCCCCCAGCCCCCCCTTGCGAAGGGGGGGAGAAAGAGGTTTTAAGTAAACCTGAGAAGGATTTGCGGCGGGCAATTCACACTGCAATTAAGGAAGTGAGCGAAGATTTGGAGGGCGATTATCAGTTCAATACTGCTGTTTCGGAAATGATGAAACTCAGCAATGCTTTGAATGATGCTAAGTGTAAAGATTCGCCAATTTATGCAGAAGGAATTAACACTTTGATTCGCTTGTTAGCGCCTTTTGCGCCACATATTGCTGATGAATTGTGGCACAATACTGGTAACAGTGAATCGGTGCATACGCAAACTTGGCCGAGTGTGAATGCTTCTGCGTTAATTACCGATGAAATTACGCTGGTAATTCAAGTTATGGGCAAAACTCGAGGCACAATTCAAGTGCCTTCTGGTGCTGATAAAGCTGCGTTGGAAAAGTTTGCTCGCGAGTCTGAATTAGCCAAGCGTCACCTTGAAGGTAAGGAGATTAAAAAGGTAATTGTGGTGCCTGGAAAGTTGGTTAATTTCGTGGTAGCTTGAGGGTAAAAATCGCTACCTGTAGGCAAGCTATCGTTTCTACACAAACACAACCTAATCCCCTTTAAACACTATTGGGCAACTATTATTTACTATAAGAGTAGACAAGTTGCCCTTTTTTTACTAACTTTAAGGGAATTTTAGGATTGTTTAGCGGCTCGTTTCTTAGCCTCACCTTTTCTTCCCATTCTTTAAATTTAGGTTCCAGCATTTCCGGTGTAAGTTTATAAATCTCTTTGAGAGTTATGCCTTCATACAGTCCAATATACCAAGCTTCTACTCGGCGATACTTGTCAAGTATAATTTCATTCAAATGATGGTGAGTAGTGACCCCACCGCTTCTATTGAGAGCAATATTTATTGTTTTAAGTTCGTATTCTTTTCCTTCAGCATCAATAGCATCGTTTCCTTCACGTCCAGGCGATATCCGCAGCCCTAAAAGAATTAATAACTGTAAAGTCTTTCCCCCGTTATCTTGAAAAATATCCGCAATACCATATTCACTAGCCAGATTTTGCAATTCTTGGATGCTTTTCATAGCATTTTCTAGCCGTTTAGCATCTGAAATGCGTTCTGCTTCCGTGGTAACAGCCTCTTCAACAGGCTCTACAACTGACGGAGAAACTGGTTCAGCTATCAGGGTGTTAATGAGAGCTGTACTCTCGCCGCTTTGGCTAAAACTGATTAAATAAGTAGCGGGTACATCGAGCGCTTCAGCTAGAGCGAAAATAACTTCAAAGGATGGCGATCTTTCACCGCGTTCCAATAAGCTGATATAGTCAGTAGTCTTGTCTATGAGTTCTGCTAACTCGTCCTGTGTCATCCTTTTTTCTCTGCGTAACTGACTTAAGTAGGTAGGCGTAAAAAAACCAAATCATGTTAAGATAAGTAAACACTCAAGATTTGATTTACAAAATCAAC
>NZ_JAUBPT010000088.1:0-34576 GCF_036700905.1 Microcoleus sp. S13_C3
AATCGCTTTAAATTCAGTTCCAATTCTAGTTGTTAACATTTCTTTACTTACCTTTGTTTTTTTATACCGACCTACTTGAAGGATGGTAATCTTTTATTTCACTATCAGAAATATCTTGATTATTTTGATAATTTTGAACGTTAGCAATTAGATTTTTATTATTAATAAAATTGTCTCCAGTAAAGTAATCTTTCATGTATTTTTTTGTAGAATGACCTTGAAAATGAATAATATTAAACTTAATATCTTGAGCCAAGTCAAGATATTTACAAAACGGCTGTTTTTCTAACAAATAAATATTCTTTCTTCCATCTTTCATCTCAAATCCTTCTGAACAATTGATATTCAGGTCATATTTAGAATTATCAATAATATTAGAGATGTCCCCGATCCTAAATTCTGTTCGGTTGCTAAACTCCCCAAACGCTGTCATATCAGATAGAGGGACAAGTGAGTTATTTTTAATGCGATCATAAACTGAGCTATCTGTGTAAATTTCAACAAGAAAATCACAGAATTTTTCTAAAACGTTTAGATTATTGATAAAAAGACAATGGGGACTAATACCATGAGGTAAACTTAAATCATAATTGGCAAATTTTTTTTGTTCTTCTGTAACATTTGCATACAGCATAACATCAGAATCTAGGTGGAGGCACTTATTTATGCCGTTAGCTGCCATGAAATTTTTCAGAAAAAACCACCTTTGAAAACAAAATAACTCATAATTGTATGAATTGACACTATAGTGTCGATAGATATCACTAAATTTTTGAGCATCTCTATAATAGTTGAATATATTTTTATGTTCTATAAACTTATAACAATCATTGCTAGAATCTCCCAACAAAACTATGTTTGATTCAGGATTTGATTTTTTAGCTTGAGCTAAACTATATGATAAATATTCACTATTGTTGACATGAATTATCACAATAGGTAGAGACATAAATTATCTCCTTTCCATAATATTTTTACTGGTTAAACAGGACTGAATCGAAGCTATCTATTTCATAATTAGGAATATCAGTGACTCCTACTTGGAATTCTGCAAAACGTATCGCAAAGCAATTTTTTATCTCTTTATTTTCATGGTCTAACACAATTCTACCATGAAGATGCGGTATAAGAGCTTTCCACTGAATTTCACTCAATTGTCCAATAAGTGAAATTTCTGGTCCATCAGAAACATCTAAATCTTCTTCCATTAAAAGATTCATCGCCACGCTTGATAAAGCCAGATTAGCATCTTCGTCAGAAATATTGCTCGTGTCTACTAAGAGAGTCATCTTACTTTTGTCTGGGTGAATTGCGATCGCCCTCACCACTCCCTCCAATTCTAAACCAAGAGACTCTTCAGACTGCGACCAATCTGGAAAAACAATTAGATTAATATCTTTCAAGTTTAAACGCACTAGAGTTGCGTCAATCATTGCTGAACTAACCGTTTTTGCCATTTTTGACCAAGAGAACTTTTTAGCTTGTTCCAACCCAGCCGCAATTAATGAGTTGCGAACCTTCGGTTTTTGTACCTCGCAAAGTGCATTAGCTAATCCATCAACATCGTCATCCTTCACATATAATGCCGCTTCGCCTGCAACTTCTGGAAGAGAAGAATTAGGACAAGTAATGACGGGACAACCGCAGGCTATGGCCTCCAGTACAGGTAAACCAAATCCTTCATATTTCGATGGGTAAACCAGTGCAACAGCACCGGAATAAGCTAATCTCAACTCCCAATCATCAAGTTGAAGCTTGTGAACTACAGTACCTAAAGTATAATTTCTCAACTCTCCTTCTAATACAACTCCGCTCCCCGTACAGACAATCTCAAAGCCTTGTTTGCTGGCAAGTTGAGCAAAAGCTTTAAAAAACAAGATACTATTTTTATAATCCGCAGCCCCACCTACTGAAATAAAGTAGGGTTTGCAGATACCATACTTATTTTTAAAACCCTTAATATCTTCTTGACTAGCAGGTGAGAAAAGACTTTGAACTCCACAATGAGCTACAGTTAAAGACTTAGGGGCCATTTCTGGGAAAAACTTGGCTAAGTCACTGGCTGTGTTTTCTGAAATAGCAATATAAGCAGAAGCATGGCGGATAGCATGATGTTTCTCCTTCCACATTGGTTCATTCAAATTGGCTCCCATCACTTCGGGAATCATGTCATACGCCATGAATACAGAGGAAGTTGATAGGGGTGTTGTGTAGTAAGTAGATATAAATAAGTCTGCACCAGTATCATCACATACTTGCTGTAACATTTCCCGATCAGCATCTGTTTTACTGTAGTCATAAGCAGGCACGGGGCAATACCTAATTCCCGCAATTTTGGGCGATGTTCCCACCCGATCCAATACAATTATATGCTTAGCAAAACCATTTTTCGCCCATTCTTCTAGCAGCGACCTCCAAACGCGGGCAATTCCTGTTCTGTACATTTGAAAGAATACACCGTCAACCAGTATTGTTAACCTGCTTTGCGAGTCGCCGTCCTCTTCTATTTCGGCAGGCTGTATCTTTGCTTCTTGTTGAATATGAGTAATTTTGCTAACAGCTTTTAAGAAGTCATTCTGTAAAAGCGACCCCTTATTAACCGCTGCTAATCCTCCTTTTGCCAATTGTTGAAATACATCGTCAGGTAATTCTTTTTCTGTGAGTAAATGCAAAGATGAACCATTCGAGTAGAAATTGAGATTAAACTTGGCAGCAAGGATTGAAAGAGATTTAGCTGTATAAAGAGAAACGTGCTGACCTTCGTGCAGCACGTAGTACCACCACTGATCGGGTTTAGGATTGCTTTCGGGCAGCAATTCTGTACTCAATAAAATATTTCTGGAAATTTTTAACAAACTTTCCAGCTCATCTATGGGGTGAACCAGATGCTCAAATACTTCAAATGCCGTCACTAATTCAAATTGGTTATTTGTGGCTGCATCAATCTCAAATCCTTGAGCAAATATATTTTGACAAAACTTGTCTAGCCAGTAAAAGTCAAATCCCGCATCTCTCATCAGCCTGACAAATAGACCATAGCCACCGCCGTAGTCGAGAAATCTTGCTTGATGATTAAAGAAGTTAAATAATAAATTTTGGGTGATTTGTGAAAATGACAAATTTCTGAACGCTAAGCCAACATCACTGCTTGCTATTGGTTGAGAATAGGCTTCGTCTAGCCAGTATGGTTCTTCGGTTTGAACAAATCCGCAGTTTGAACATTGAAAATAATCAACATCATATTTACCTATAACTTTAGCCTGGGCTAAATGATGGGAATCAGATTCGCAAACTTTGCATTTAATCGGCATATTTTTTAGTAAATTGCTAACTTTAGTAATGAGATATTTATGATTCCATCGGTGTAGATTTAGCTGTTTAATATTTGGCAAATAATAATGGGGCATTCCATCTTTCTCATTTACTGAGCTATAGATGCGAACCTTTTTTTGTCTCTCCGATTCACTTTTAATTAATAAGTCTAAATGATACAGGCACAAATCTAATAATGTTTCGCCTGGTTTCGTGAGTCCGTGAATGGTCTCGTGAATCTGACCGCTATAAGTTAGAGACTTATTATATCTAAATATCCGGCGCTGCCAGTCAGGATAATGGGGATCACTTGATATATAATGATTTTTGCTAAAGGGGCTAATCCATTTACGAGCAATCCAAAAGTTATCTGTTTTGGCGGTACTACCATTTAATTTTAAATTTCGTAGGAAGTCTAAAGTTTTTTGATCTATAAATTCATCGGAATCAATTACAAATACCCAGTCTGTTTTAACTTCTTGTAAGTACCTATTTCGCTGCTGAGAGTGATTTCCTGGCCACGGTGAATGTATAATTATAGCTTTATATGACAAGGCAATTTCGCAAGTTGAGTCTGTGCTGCCGCCATCAACTATTATTAATTCATCATAAACTTTCGCCAGAGACTCTAATGCTAGAGCTAAAGTTTTTTCTGAGTTTTGCACCATCATGCAAACAGAAAGGGTTTGTGTTGGCGACGGCAATGCGACACCCAATTGCACAAGGTTTTGCGAATTAATCTCATTAGAGGTTTGAACCACAGCCTTCCCTTCGCTTACTTTCTCCCGGGAATACTCATCATTACTTGTATCATTTGGTTCGGTTTCATTAGTAGCCCCAAATAATGATACGGGTTTTTCTTTTTGGGGTTTTTCTAAAATAGCAAGAATACCGTTGTTAGCAAATTGAGTTCTGCCTGGATAAAGCTTTTCTAAAGTTTCTTGAGTAGTTTTTTCGATTTTGCTTAAACCAATAGGTTCGAGCCGCTTTACTATGAAGGAACTTTGGTTGATAAATTCTACATAATCTTCAGTAAAAAACCGATTAATGTGGGGAGAGTTGTACACATAATGTGTGATAGCATCTGATGTTTCCTTATCGGTATGCTGATACAAGTAACGGCATAGTTCTGGGGGTCTCATCAGTAAATGTCCCCACGGCGGAATTGGAGAATTCTGAAAGTTGAAAGTTTTTCCCTGGTTAGGTTCAGTTATGGGGGGTAAGTGATGGCCGTCATGAGCTGACCAAATGGGTGCAAATATAGAAAATAGTTGACCTCCGGGCTTTAGAGCCAAAAACATTTTTTCTAAAGCTAAAGGAAATTTGTGAATGTGTTCAAAAGCAGCGATTGAGAAAATTAAATCGTATTTTTGGTAGTACGCGGGAGGTAATTCTTCGATGTAGCCAGCAAAAAAGTTATAATTACTCAACTCTCTCTCGGTAAAACCAAAAGCAGAATAGTCTACTTTGCCAAGCTTAGAGCCTTCAGCAGCACTGGCAACTTTATCTAGGTAAACTTCAAAATCTGGGGCTTCTAGGGCAGACCAGGATTTAACATTTAGATAATCTAGTACAAACTCTTTAGGTAAGCTTCCTCCTACTTCGAGAACATCCTTACCTTCAAATCCCAGCAATTGTTGACACAAATGAGCAAAGGGAACGTGATAGCTGAGGTTGAACTTTGCTTGACACTCTGATATATTAGATTCATTTAATTTTTGGGTCATCTATTAACCTCCGTTCCCACCTTAAATTTTAACTACTATTAGCTCTATTTTTTCCCTTCCCTTTGCTGTCGCGTCTGCCCCAACAGCGCCTTATAATCCGCCCGATCGGGATTTAGCTTCACCAACTTCTCCAAAGGCTCGATCGCCCCCACCTTATTATTCATCTGCAACCGCACATTTGCCAACCCCTCCAGAGCCGTCTGATTCTGGGGTTCCCGCTGCAAAACCGTCTGATATCCCCGTTCCTGCGCCGCCAGCAAAGATTCCTGAGAAACAGCCACAGGCGTCGGCTTTTGTTGGTGCTGGCTGCTCAAACCGCTGCTGAACAGACTGAAAATACCAAAAATCGCAGAACCACCAAACGAAACCATTGATACTAACGCAAAAATCTGCTTAATTCGATCGCTCCGATGAACCCGACTATCACTAGATTTTTTCTGTGTACTTTCCATTGCTAACTCTTGGCGTCGCTGTTTTCCAGGCACTCGCAAAGCACCTATCTCTAGATTGCCCAAGTTCGATCGCAAAACGATCGCCCTTCGCCATTTAAAATTTTCGCTGAAACCTAGAAACCATATTAAATGATATTTGTCAAGCAAATTCAATCAATTGTCGGGTTCAGTCCAGGACGCACGGGTGGTCAGAAACCGGGTTTTTTTACGAGAATACTTCACTGCGATCGGCAGATTCGGTAAAAAACCCGGTTTCTAGGCGTCGGAGTGCGTAAGCCCTGAATTATTCTATAATTTGACAAAGACGCGCCCGGACGCAGTACCGCAAATACCGAGTCCAGACGACTTCTCCAATGTTGTCAACCCAACACAGGGAGCAATACAATTATGCCAAATAATCCAAACTGGTTGCGTTACGATCCAGACGAAGACAAATCTCGACACGCAGCAGCCGACGAAGCTTGTTGCTATGAGATGCAAAGAAAATATGGTTGGAAACTACTTGACATAGAGGAAATTGATACAAACGGTCTAGAAGTTGATTGTGTTTTTCGAGGCCAAACAGAATTTCCCAAATCATTCTACGACACAGAAAGAGAGGACGACGATGCATAAATACATTATTTTCCGAGCCGAACCGAGAACTCCTGGGTGGAAAGATAGAAAACTACAGCACACTCAATCATTGACTCGCATTTTGGCAGAACACTTTGACTCTTCTGATGGTCCAATTCCTGAAGTTGGCTATCGCCCCCCAGAATTTGTTCGTGTGGAAGCAGAACACGATCCAACTCGGCACGGTTACAGCACTCATTACCGCACAGGTGAGTGGGAAGTGGCGCGGGTTGAGACTTATACTCCCGATATTCCGATCGGGGAATTTGATATGGTAGTAATCTGCTATTGCCAATATTCCCCTATTGATGCTCCCCTCAAACCCATGCCAGAACGTCAAGTTTCTATCGATTCCTTTAGAGGCGACAAGGAAGCTTATCAACGTTGGTTAGAGTCTCAAAAAGGCAAAGAATACACTGAAGTGTAAATAATACAGGACTTACCCATCCCCTAATCCTTGCTCCTCTAATTTTTCCGGGTTCTGACGGATCGTCATTCCACTAACAATTTACTCCAGAAATAAAAGTGCGATCGAATTGGTGAAGCGCGATCGCACCCCTGCATCTTTAGCCGTTATCCTCCGGCAATTCTCCAAATTGTTCTCGATAACGCGCTAGCAAAGATTCGAGTTCAGCAGCCCGTTGCCGTTCCGCTTCAGCACGTTGCCGTTCCGCTTTTAAAGCTGAAGCCAATTCATCGGGAATCAATAATTTATCTCCATTATCTTCCCGATAAAACCCAAGAATTTTTCCCTCTATTTCTAACCGCAGTTGCAATACATCGCTGCGATTATTTCTAATTAATTGATACCCCTCTACTCCCAGTCGGTACCCCCGCAATTGTTCGGGAATCCATTCACCTCTAGGGTCAAACAACCAATATTCCTGAACTTCTAACCTTTCGTACAAGTCTTTTTTATTATTTTGATCTTCCGACTTTGTACCTGGTGAGGTGATTTCAAAAATCACTTTCGGCACTTGCCCTTCTTCCCAGATTTTGTAATTATCTCTGCCACCCGGTTCCACATCAAAAATCACCATCACGTCTGGTGCTACACGGACTTTTGGAAAACCTTGAGCGTAGTATAAAAATTGGTTTGCTAAAACAGTAGCTCGACGGTCTGCAAGATATTGTTTTAAGACTTCTAAAGTAGTTAAGATTGCGTAAACATGGTCGTAAGTTTCTGCCACTGGTTCTCCATCAGCGCTAGGGTATACGATCTCCGAAGTTTGGAGGGTGGGAACGACTGTTGTCATGGTCGTGCTTCCTGTGAGTTGTATATCTATTATAAACCAATACGGTTCAGTTAACACTGTTAATTCCCCGGAGTTCCCCCTCGCATCCCCCTTAAGAAGGGGAGTAGGGGTTGACTTTGAACTTCTTGTCCCACCCCCTACTCCCCTTTTTAAGGGGGGTTAGGGGGGATCGATCTTAACTGAACCTTATTGTATTATAAACTTTTTTTCTGCAACTAAGTAGGTTAATTTAATTAAACGTAAAACGCTCTCGTGCTTGAGACCCTCGCCTTCTTCAAGAAGTCGGGGTTCTGGTATTATCTATTTTTGACTACACATCCCCAGCGATCGCACTTTTGAATTCCTTAATTGCCTCAACATGACTCGGCATATTAACACACCTGACGAGTAAACCCATATCGAGTTCTGGGAGCAATTGGGAACTTGCAATCTCTTCGTATCCTTGCTGTGTCAGAGCATACAGAGACATTCGGCTGTTTTCCCAAAACCAGACTTCAGGGATTTGCAGCCGTTTGTAAGCCTCTAGCTTAGGAATGAGAATTAAATAAAATCCACTTTTCCTGTTTGTTGTGGGATGGGCGTCCCGCCCGTCCTTTCTGGGCGGGCGGGACGCCCATCCCACAAGAAAAAAGGGAAATTATTTAATTGACGATCCTTATCAATTCCGCCGCTAGTGACGACAACTTTGATCGCCAAATCTGGACGTTCCCTATTAGCACCCAATTCCTATGATTTATCTGCTTCCCTTCTGACTAAACCTTCTTCGCTTTCCAATGTCATCGAACCTGTTGGAGTGTAATCTCTATCTGCTTTCATCAAATAGATTTGCCGAAAATCACCAATTCTCTCCTTAGCTATTTCGTGTTTTCTTCCAGGCATTTTCTCTATCTCCAGCACTCCCGCTAAAAACTACAATTTAACACCTAGAATATCCAAAATCGGTGTTAAGATTTTGAATTGTTGCCAGGTTAATCCGGGAAATAGCAATAGCCGATCTAATTTTTATTCTAATCTTGTTGTATTCCTAGCAAACTCGCTCCTTATTTATTAACAATTCCTGCGTTAAACACCTGTTGAGCAGTCAAGTTCAAATCTGGAAAAACAGCCGATTCAATTCTCTCCTCTCCCCGGAACTGCGTCAACTCGTACTCCCCATCAACCAATTGATAAAGCGAAAGCGTAGGTTGTTTGGGATTGCCGATGTAGCGTCTCCCGCCCAATCCCAAATAATCCACAATCCAGTATTCAAGAATGCCCATTTCTTCATAATCGCGTAGTTTAGTAAGATAGTCAGTCTGCCAGTTAGTGCTGACAACTTCTACTGCTAAACGCACCGAGGAACCCATTGTGATAATTGATTCTGCTGCCCAACGCGGTTCATTGATCACTTGCTGTCGATCGAGAACGATGACATCTGGCTCATATCCTGATTCGTCGCGATCGGGTTTAAGGACACATTCTTTGGGAAGGAAATAGGGCAATCGGGCATTGCGACATACAACGCCAACTTCTATATTGAGAAAGCCAGAGATTTCTGAATGTTGGCCAGTTCCTTTGGGCATTTCAACAATTACTCCATTGTGCAGTTCGTAGCGGTATTCGGAATTTTCCGGATACCATGCAATAAATTCGTCAAATGTTACTGATTTTGTTAATGCTTGAACCATGTCAATCGCTCCTTAATTCGAGTTATATTTAAAGTTGATTTGAACTATTCCCGCAAAGCCTTGATGAATTCAGTAACAGCATCATATTGATCGAAGTAAGTTACATATCTCACTAACAAAGCAATGTCTAACTCCGGTAACAACTCGCTGCAATCGACTTTTTCGTACTCCTCCCTCAAATAATAGATACTCAGCACTCCATCTTCCCAAAACCAGACTTCGGGTATGCCCAACCGCTTGTATAGTTGAAGTTTATCGATGCCACCGCTGGTGAATACAACTTCGATCGCCAAATCGGGAATTGCCTTTTTAGTCGTCAAATTATATGATTCATCAGGCTCCTTTCTCGCCCCCAGTTCTTTACTACCCAAAGTCGGCCCGCCCTTGATATAAAACCGGATCCCCTTCTCTCTCAGGTATGCTTCTAACAAAAGACCAATGGTACTCTTCGATTCTTCATGTTCGGGGCTAACTGTGATAATTTCTAAAATTCCATCTAAGTAAGCAAATTTGATACCGCCGACAGACTCAAAAGCGGCTTCTAGCGATTCAAATTGCGACCAACTCACTCCTCTTAGAGTCAGGCAACTATCGGTGACAGAGTTTTTGACTGCTGTTTGTGTCATATTTTCTCCTTATCCTTTTTTTAGATTAAGCTTTTGAGAGCGCAACGGTTTTCTCAATTTTATTAACTTTTGTTCGATCGCGCGAGCCCCACACCTTCAAATGCCATCAGGATCAATGCCCTGACTTCTCAAGTATGCCATTAATCGATCGGCCCTCTGGCGTTCCTCTTCGGCCCTCTGGCGTTCCTCTTCGGCGCGCTGGCGTTCCTGTTCCACCCGTTCCGCACCCCACAGCAGCAAATTGCCATTCTCATCCCACCAGCGCAACCAATAACCCGTTCTCTGAGATTTTTCACCTTCCCAAACCCCCAGAAATAAACCCATTGATTCTATCCAGAATCGCTGATTAGCATCCGGTTCTTGCAATTCGTATTCTCCCGACGCAGAGAGTCTGTACACTTCCAATACTCCCGACTTAGGTTCAAAAATTACATAAATCGGCACTTGCAAAATTCGCTCATAAAACCGCCATTTTCCGTAAGGATATGTCGGTTTGTTTGAATATTCACTACCGTCAGTATCGGATAAAAATTCCATCACTACAGCAGGTACTTCTCCCTCAGCATTGCGCGTATAACTGCGGCGAACTTCTCCTGGTTCTGCTGGCAATACCGACGGAACGTACACCCAATCAGGGGCTTTTACTACTGTTTTGTCGTTAACTTTGGCACAGAGTCCAAAATTGGAAGCTATTAGCATTGAAGCTAGGATAAATCCTGCGAGATCCAAAGCTTCTCGCAAGGCCGCAGCTAAAAGTGGTTGGTCGATGTTTTCCACAGGATCGTCTGGTAATTTAAAGTCATCTGGCAATTTCTCCCAAGTTATAGTATACTTGGTGTTGGTTACGTCCGGTTTCGATAATGTTTGCGTCATGGGTTTTCCTAGTTTCGATAGAAAGAGTTTTTTGTTAATAGGATTTGGACAATAACTTTAATGCCCGGTGCGAAAGGCTCACCTTATTAACTAGCTGTAATTTGGGTGCATAGGGCGCTGGTTACTAACTGAAGTATATCGCGAATTTTCGGCAATTCCCGTTATTCAAGTATACCCGGTTTTAAGGGGTATTTTATGGATCTACTGGTTCTCCTGACCTGGCAGTTTGAGAAGGTATAACAGGCAATTTTTGCTGTTTGTGCAAGCTGGGAAATCCCGGATCTACTGATTGATTTCTGGGAGGTGTACTCGCATTTACTTTCTCAGAAAGGGGGGCTAATGTTTGAGTCACTTTAACTTGCTGTCGCAGTTGTTCTGTCGAACCCAACAAGCCTCCTAATCCGTTGAACAACCTGCGAATGTTGTTGCGGAAAGCCGGATCTCCCGTCAAATCATCCACGTCGGAAGTAATTTTCTGCACGTTCTGAAATGTAGCTCGTGCAGAATCTAGAGTTTGCTGCAATAATAGCAAAGTTGCCGGATTGTTTACCTGGCTGGATAAATCTCGCAAATTACCCGAAGCTTGGGCAGCATTCGCTGATAAAACTTCTAAATTGTTCAGCAATTGTCCTTGGTTAATTCGATTAATTGTCGGACTCAAACTGCTGACAGCTACCCGCAGTTCCTGACTGCTTTGATTGATGTTATTCAGAGTAGAGACTAAACTGGCGCGGTTGGTTGTTACTAAAGAATTGAGTTGGTTGGCTGTCAATGTAACTTGATTGGCTGCTTGAGTTACTGAATTAGCAGAATTAATCGCAGCGGCAGATACGGCTTTTGTGGAAGTGTCCGCCGTAGCTGCTACTTTAGAAACATCAGCGGCAACTCCTGAGATTTCCGTCTTGAGCGATTGATTTAAACTGCTGGCTTCCCCCTTTAATGATTGATTTAAACTGCTGGCTTCCCCCTTTAATGATTGATTTAAACTTGCAATTTCGGTTTTTAATGATTGATTTAAGCTCCCAAGGTCTCCCCTTACAGATTGATTTAAAGTTTTTATTTCCGCTTGGGCCGTTTTAGTTAAAGTCGATAAATCTTGAGTGAGTTTAGCTGCACCTTTAGCTGTGTTGGCTGTATTCTCGGTCAGAGATTTAATATTGTTAAACAGCGCGGGGTCAGTGTAGAAATTAGCTAGGCGGACTGTGGATTTAATTAGTTCGTCGATAGTGACTCCCGCTTGACCTTTTAATCGCGAATTTTGGCAGATAATCTCCGGGGGACAGTTGGCACTAACGGGATTGGCGGTAAGTAATGATTCTGGCAAAATCGAGTTGGGGGTAATGTCGATCGACGATTCGCCAATTAAACCCGATTTATTCGCTTCGATCGTAACATCCCTGGGAATCACTAAAGTTCCGGGGGCAATCTCCAGCGTCACGTCTACGCCGTTGGAACCCGGTTGGAGGGCGGTAATTTTACCGACGGCAACCCCACGATACCTGATGGGCGTGCCTATTTGCATTCCTTGGGCGCTGCCAAATTCTACGGCGAATTTGTAGCTGCGGTTCCCTATTTGCACGCCCCGCAGCCAGAGCACTAAGCCGCCAAATAAACCGATTCCTACTAAAATTAAGAACCCGACAGAACCTTCTCTTACAGTTCGCGATTGCATATTACCTCCTTTGGCAGTTGATAGTTGGCAGTTGGCAGTTGGCAGTTGGCAGTTGATAGTTGGCAGTTGACAGTTGGCAGTTGGCAGTTGATAGTTGGCAGTTGATAGTTGGCAGTTGGCAGTTGGCAGTTGGCAGTTGATAGTTGGCAGTTGGCAGTTGATAGTTGGCAGTTGTTAATTTTTGTCTGATGTGTTGCCTATAGATTTTAGATAGGCGTTTAGCCTTGGCGACAGTTCGTCAATAATTGGCTTGAGTGTTTCTACTTGCGTACTTGTTAGTAGTTGCCTAGTATAAGCCCGTCTCAACCAGTGCTTTGTTTCATATAAAGAACCTCTGGCAATCTTGATAAATCGCCGATGATCCTGATAGCTACCTCGACCATCTCCTTCAGCAATATTAGCACCAATACTATCAGCAGATCGAATAATTTGCTTGCCGACAGTATCTTTTGCTAATGCGTCCCATTTTATAACAATATTCCAAATTTCATCAGCTAATTTTTCAGCTAATTTATAAACATCTAACTTCTGAAAGTTTGTTTGTGACATATACTATCTCCCAACAAGACAAACAATAGACCACGGCCAACTGACAACGGCCAACTGACAACTGACAACTGACAACTGACAATTGACTATCCAAGCGCTTGAATTGGCCCAGTAACACTGCCGCTAAAAAATTGTCGGATAAGTAAATTATCTGTCGATGCAATGTCATTAACAGTTCCCTCCCATTGCACTTTGCCTCGATAGAGAAATACGATGCGATCGGCAGTGCGGCGGATGGTACTGTCTTGGTGAGTGACGATCGCATAAGTGCTGCAAACACCTTGGGCAGCCTGCAAGTCGCGGATTAAATCTTCAATTACCGTCGAAGCGATCGGATCTAAACCCGCCGTCGGTTCGTCGTACAGCAAAACCTCTGGATTATCCCTGTCATTATCAGGATTCGCCATGATAGCGCGGGCAAAACTTACCCGCTTCCTCATTCCCCCAGACAACTGCGCCGGATAGCGTTCGCCAATTCGCGGCAAACCCACCATCTCCAACTTTTCCTCCACCAATTCCCGAATGCGGCGGCGCGGCAGCTTAGAATGCTGGTAAAGTAAAAAACCGACATTCTCCTCCACCGTCAGCGAATCAAACAAAGCCGCTTGCTGAAACACCATCCCAATTCCGATCGGATCTGCCACGTCGTCCACCCATCCCACCCTGCGCTGTCCCTGAACAAAAACCTCACCGGCATCCGGGGCCAACAAACCCGCAATTATCCGCAGAATCGTAGATTTCCCCGTCCCGGAAGGGCCAATAATTGCCAGGGCCTCTCCCCGATAAATCCTCAGATCGACTCGATCGAGGATCTGGTTCTGGCCGAAGGACTTACTTACCCCCTTGAGTTCGATTAGTGGCTCAGCCATAGCATGTTATCAATAAGTTATCAGTCCTCAGTCATCAGTCTACCTAATGACTCATGACTCATGACGAATCACTAATTACTTAAATTGACTGCCAGAATCAAAACTCTCTTGTATTGTAAATTTGTCAGATCGAGCTGTTCCAATACCCTTAAGACTAATTAACCATGTCAATTAGTTCACTTCCTAAAGCCCTCCGCGTCTTGGCTAAAGCCAAGCAGGTTTTTGCCCAATCCAGAAATCCTTACCCCCCTTCTTTGCGGAACGGGCGAGTTCACCAGTGGTTTAAGTGGTTAGCCCCCGGACTGTTAGTGAAACGGTGGCTGCTGATTAGTGCCAGCGGCGTGGTACTTGCCACTTTGGGTTTAGCGATTTGGACTGGGATGACTCCCATTTTCTTCTTATTGCAATTATTGAGAAATTTTTTGGCGTGGATTGCGGAAGTTATTCCCAATTACGTGTCGGGCCCGATCATCATTGCTGGCGGGATTTTGTTAATTCTGTGGGGACAAACTCGCAGTTTGAACTCTATTACTCAAGTGCTGATGCCCGAAGGGAATGAGGAACTCGTCGATCGACTCCTCAACCACCGTCGCTTGCACCGCGGCCCAAAAATTGTGGCACTTGGGGGCGGTACGGGCCTTTCTAATTTGCTCAGGGGATTGAAGGATTACAGCGCCAAAATCACTGCTATTGTCACGGTGGCGGATGATGGCGGGTCTTCCGGGCGGCTGCGGCGGGAAATTGGGGTATTGCCGCCGGGAGACATTCGCAATTGTTTGGCTGCTTTGGCAGATGAGGAAAAGTTATTGACTGAGTTATTTCAATATCGCTTTCAAGCCGGTGACGGTTTGGTGGGTCACAGTTTTGGGAATTTGTTTTTGACGGCGATGAGCGATATTGCTGGAGATTTGGAACAGGCGATCGCCGCGAGTTCTAAAGTTTTAGCAGTGAGGGGAGAAGTGCTGCCGGCTACTCTGAGCGACGTTTCTTTGTGGGCTGAACTGGCTGACGGTCGCAGGATTGAGGGGGAGTCCAGCATTACAAAAGCTAACGGAAAAATCATCAAAATTGGCTGCACTCCTGCTAATCCTCCGGCGTTGCCCAAGGTGGCCCAAGCACTTCGGGAAGCGGATTTTATCATTATTGGGCCGGGGAGTCTTTATACGAGTGTCATTCCGAATTTGTTGGTGCCGGAAATTGCTGAGGCGATCGCCAACAGCGAAGTTCCGCGCATTTATGTTTGCAATATTATGACTCAGCCGGGGGAAACTGACGGATACAGTGTTGCAGACCACATTCGGGCGATCGACCGCGCTTGCGGCAGGCCGCTGTTCGATGCTGTAGTAGTTCAAGGAAAAGTCCCTTCTGCCAAAGCTTTGATCCGCTATTCTCAGGAGAATTCTTATCCGGTTGTGCTCGATCGAGAAGCCGTAACGCAATTGGGGCGGCGAGTTGTCATCGCCAATGTCATGGATGAAGATGAAAATACGGGTTTAATTCGCCACAATTCGCAAAGGTTGGCGGGGATGTTGCTGCGTTGGTACGGCCGCGCGCACAACATTTAAGCAGTTGACAGTTGACAGTTGACAGTTGACAGTTGACAGTTGACAGTTGACAGTTGACAGTTGACTGTTCACTCATGTTATTGGCTATTGGTTATTGGCCGATCCAAACGAGTAAAAAATAACAAATAACAAATGACTAATAACAGATAACAAATAACTAAAATGATACTTTCTCTTCCAGATGCTGAAGCTACGCGCAAGTTTGGTTTTGCGTTAGGTCGATCGCTCCCCCCCGGCACTGTAATCTTATTACAAGGAGATTTAGGTGCTGGCAAAACTACCTTGGTTCAAGGTATCGCCGAAGGCTTAGGAATCTCCGACTCGATCGAAAGTCCTACTTTCACCCTGATTAACGAGTATTTTGGAGGACGAATTCCGCTGTATCATCTAGATTTGTATCGACTAGAACCCGAAGAAGCGGAGGCTTTGCACTTAGAAAGTTATTGGGACGGGTTAGAAAGGGATTTGGGAATTGTGGCGATCGAATGGGCGGAAAGATTGCAGTACAAACCCGAAAATTATTTGCAAATTTCTTTGAGTTATCTAGATAACGGGCGGCAAATTGAAGTAATTGGTAATGGCGAGTTATTGGATGGGCAATGGGAAAAGTGAGACAGGGCGATCGAATTTAGATTTTGCCCCATTGTCACTCAGCCTTTTCTGAACAGGGAAGATGCCTGTTCCACAAGAATAAAATTCACTCTTTGTGGAACAGGCCGGAAAGCCTGTTCAGAGAGAATGGTGTAACATCTCAGCGCGTACTTACTGCGGACGGTTGACACGAATTAATTTGCCTCTCAAAGTTTCTTCACCAGCAATAGCATCATTGATGCGTGTTGCCAACCTTTCTAAATTTTTATCGTCTGTACAGACGATAATACCCGCATGATTTGGTTGTTGAGTGTGCAAGCGAATGAAATGCCGACGATTTTGCGTCATAACCGCCCGATCGTTATTCACAGCAAAGGCTAATACTTCGGGGTCATCATCTCCGGCATTTCCTGCCTCTTGAATAGTCAGGGCATCGTGACCGAAATTTCGCAGCAATGCCACAACAGGAAACGGGAACTGTTCATCTGCATAGAGACGTGCCATAAATTATACTTCCTGCATCATTGCTGCTGCTTCTTCTCGGAGTGCTGTTTCAATTTCTTCGGAGTTAGCCTCAGCATAAGTCCAGACATTTACTAAGTTTGCAGCATTCAACTGGGGATAAAATTGTAGAAGTTCAGCATCACTTGAACCTTGACGGCGCAAACTCACGAACAGCCAAACGGGAAGTCTAGTTTTGGCAATGCAAGCATCGCCGCCACACACATCGGGAGTCTTGGTAATTCCTGGCCAGCTATTGTTTAAACTTTGGGTTAAAAGCCGGATGGCTTCAGCTTTCTCAGTAGGAGTTAAGGCCAGGAGTTGTGTTTCTAGTTCTTGGAGAAGCATGGGTAATATCGCCTTTGCGAGGGGGAATACCACATTATAACACTTGAGTTAAATTCCTTCTTACTCAGCGTCAAATGTCAATGCTTCTCCCCTCACATTTGTATCCAATTTACCATCCTCAAAAACAACTTTTCCTCCCACAACCGTGACCACAGGCCATCCAGTTAAATTCCATCCTTCAAAGGAACTCCAGCCGCACTTGCTCGCCATCTCTGCGCCGACCACCTGGCGGTATTTCTCCAAATCAACTAAGACTAAATCTGCATCAAAACCCGGAGCAATCGCCCCTTTGTTCGGAATCTTATAAGCCTTAGCAACTGCCGCCGACATCCAATTAGCAACTTGTGCCACTGTACATCTTCCCTCTACTGCTTGCGTCAGCATCAAAGGCAAAGAAGTTTCGACTCCCGGCATTCCAGACGGCGTATTTGGATATTCTTGAGCTTTTTCTGCTAATGTGTGCGGCGCGTGGTCTGTGGCGATAAAATCAATTACGCCGTCGAGTAAAGCTTGCCAAAGTATTTCGTTATCGCGGGGGTCGCGCAAAGGCGGATTCATCTGAGCTAAACTGCCAATTGTTTGATAGGCACTGGTATTTAACAACAAATGCTGCGGCGTAACTTCTGCTGTCACCCAACTCGGTTTTTCCTGGCGCAACAACTCAGCTTCATCCCCAGTTGAAAGGTGCAGAATGTGCAGACGGCGCTGATATTTGTTAGAAAGTTTTAAGGCTAGCTGAGTTGCTAACAAAGCTGCTTGATTGTCTTGAATTTGGGAGTGCACGGCAACATCAGAAATCCCGGCAAATTCCTGACGCCTCTGGTTGATTCTAGCTTGGTCTTCTGCGTGCACGGCAATTAGTCGATCGCCTGCCGCAAAAATCGCCTCTAAACTTGCTTCTCCATCCACCAACAACTGCCCGTGCATCGAACCCATAAACACCTTAATTCCCGGAGTCGGATTCGCATTCAACAAATCCGGCAAATTCTCCGGCGTTGCACCAATAAAAAAGCCGTAGTTCACCAAACACTTCTCGGCAGCGCGACTTAGTTTATCATCTAAGGCAGCTTGGGTTGTGGTCAGAGGTCGCGTATTCGGCATTTCCAGAAACGATGTCACGCCGCCTTTAGCGCAAGCACAGCTAGCGGTAAATAAGTCTTCCTTGTGTTCTAAACCAGGTTCCCGGAAGTGTACCTGGGGATCAATTACTCCGGGTAACAGAGTTAAGCCTTTCGCATCTATTTCTCGATCGCCCGATTCGACAATTTCAGCAGCAACTTGGACAATTTTGCCATCGCAGATTTGCACATCTCCTACCAAAAACTCACCATTGGGCAAAAGAATGCGAGCGCGACGGATTAACAAACTTGATTGGGGAGTCATAAGATATCCTTAATTAAGTAAACAGCGTGCTATCATGGAAGCATTATTAAGTTTATAATTCGTATCCAGCTCAGTCACTACAATACCCTATGACTCGTCTAGACAAGTCAGCCGACGAAAAACCTCCGCAAGACACCGAAAATCCTTGGATCGAAGGAATTAAGACGATCGGCTTAGCAGCATTTTTGGCCTTTGGTATCCGCACCCTGGTTGCCGAAGCACGCTACATCCCCACCGGCTCGATGCTCCCAACCTTACAAATTAACGATCGATTAATTATAGATAAGGTAAGCTATCGATTCCAAGACCCCCACCGAGGAGATATTATCGTATTTATGCCTCCTGACCCGGCTAGTTTGTGCACGGGACAGCCGCCACCGATCAAAGATGCCTATATCAAGCGAGTGATCGGACTTCCAGGGGACACTGTGGAAGTCAAAGAGGGAAAAGTTTTTATCAACAAGCAGCCGCTACAGGAAAAATATATTGAAGAAATTCCGCAGTATCCCTACGGGCCTGTAGTTGTAGCCCCAAATTCTTACTTGGTGCTCGGCGACAACCGCAACGCAAGCTGTGACAGCCATTACTGGGGCTTTGTACCCAAGCAAAATATCATCGGTAGGGCAATTGTGCGTTTTTGGCCACTCAACCGCACAGGTTCGATCGACCCCACGCCCCTTTATCCCCCTAAAAATTAGCTAGATCCCCGACAACTTCTGCGAAGTGGGGGATCTAAGCTGACTGATATGATGTCCGGTCGATCACCCGAAATTAGGTAGGGGCGGGTGGCGTTGCTGAATCAAGGTATGAATACCCCAGGAATGGGAATATCGTCAAACTTCAAGTAATGTATTAATAACTTAATAGAATGCTTGAGCATTTCCTCACATTTAGAATAACAAAGAGTCTTACGATGTAGCCGAGCCAAATAATGTCTTAGTCTGGTATTTTCCCCTTCTACTCGGGTCATATAAGTCTTGCTAATAATCTGATCCCCATCAGGAATAAACATGGGATATACAGACCATCCATCAGTTACATAAAAATAGCATTTCCATGCACTTACTTGGTCCCATAATGGTTCAAATGTCTTAGCGCTATGATCCCCTAATACCCATCCTAAAATTCCTGGTTTAAAGTGGTCAACCGCTGTCCACAGCCATATCCTGTCTGTTTTTTTTTTACATAAGTTTGTAATTCATCGAGTTCACCAACTTCTGGGATGACTTCAGGATCATAAACATCTGGCAACTGTTTTCCGACTTGTTTTACCCAATTTATTACTGTGGTATGATGAACACCCTTAACTCGTTCTATCGCCCGTAAACCCATACCATTGACATACATTTTTAGACAATCACGTTTGATGGCCTCGCTATAACCTCGCTGGGGCTCATACTCATTGATGAATTGACGACCACATTGGACACAAATATGATTCTGTTTTCCTTTTTTCTTGCCGTTTTTACGGATATGGGTTGATTTACATTCTGGGCATTGCATAAATTATTCCTCCTATTCATACTCTAACTCAGCAACGCCGGGGCGGGTAAACCTGCCAATATCTGCCAATAATTGACAATCTCAAAAACCCGCCCCGGTCGAGATATTGTGCTTAATCGATCGGACATGATACGACTGGAGCAAATCTAAAATCTAAAATCTAAAATTTAAAATCGCCTGATGTTTCGCGATCGAGAACTTTCACAACTTTGTTATACATATCCTCAGCTTCTTGCTGCGAATTGCCAATACTCGTCACTCCCAATTTGCCAAACTCAGACAAACAACCCATTAAATGAAACACACTGCCCGTCTCAGTACCGCTGTCAAAGTGCAGTTGATTGTCAGCAATAATATCCATCAAATCGTTCGGTAATAATCCCCGATAGCGCTCTTTTTTCAAATTGTCCGAAGCGACATAATATTTTGGACGGCCCTGCTGGCTGTAAAATAATCCTGTCGAACGTTCGTAGCGACCGTTTGTTAACAGCTTCAAAGCCATAAACGGATGAGTTGTGCCTCCTTTACGTAAGTTAATTTCTATTGCTTGAATATCCCATTTCCCATCGGATTGCTTTACAGCCAGAAAATCTACTCCAAATCTCTCTAAAGCACCTTTTTTAGCTAAGTTTTGCCCGACTTTCCATCCCAATTCTTGCAACGCCAGCCGATAAGATTCGTCCGCAGGAAATCGGCAACCTAAGAAAATTTGACCGTCTGGACCTCCTAAAATCTGGTCGTGAGTGGAGAGAATTTCTACTTCGCCACTGGGAATAATTCTGCCTTGAACGCTGGGGGAGAACTTTTCTTCTCCTTCGATAAATGCTTCGGCAATTGCCCCTAATTCTGGAATGCGGCTGCTAAAATTTTCCCAGGTTTCGCCCGTTGCTTGAAAGCGCAAATTATGGAAGTGCTCGCCAATTGCCTTCGCTCTTTCTGTAGGTGCTTTACTCGCCAGGGAACGCAGATCGAGAATTGCATTTCCTTCCCCCGAAAAACCTTCATTTAACTTAATTACGATCCGTTGCAAATGCGGCTGCCTCGCCCACAAATCCGCCGCAGCTTCCGCTAAATCTTCCGCATTCCAAACCAACTCAGAACCGTCAGGATAAGGCACGCCACATTCTTGGAAAATTTGCCTGCTGCCGCTTTTTGTTCCCCAGTATAACAGATCCGGATCGCTGGCCCACAAAGGAATCCCCAATTGAACAGATAACTCCCGTTCTAAGGGCGTCGAGTTATAACAAACCATATAAGATTTTGTCGGCCGCACTGCTTGACGAATGCGCTCCATCAAGCGGGGGCGCTCTAAAATTTTCTGGGTGAGGGATTTGGCAGAAGCATCGTAAGCACTGAACAGCAAAAGCCGATCGCGCGCGTGAGAAAACGGAATTCCCGGCAGCAATTGCAGGTAATAATCCACAATCATCGGGTGCAAGGGTTCCGAGGTAATATAAATTAAGCGCGTGTGGGGATTTCGCAGCCGAATTAATGAAAATAAATGCCGCTCTTCGTAGTGGTAAGCACCCTCTACTTTCTGCATTTCTTGCTGATCTAAGCTGACAGAAGGAATGATAATAATGTCACAATCTCCGCTGTCGAATTCTTCTATCGCTCGCCAACGTTCGCGTAATTCTGTCTGAAGATTGCGAAACTTCTGCGCGGATTCCGAAGATGAATTATTTAACTCTTGCATTGCTTTTTATCCTAAGTATTCAAATAATTATTGCTGATGATGTCGGGTGTGTCAGCCCAGATAAGTAGGGACACCGCACGCCAGCCCTTCTTCGTGTCAATAAACACGTTAAACCCAGTCAGAGAATCCGGTTTGACTATTAAGCCTAGATCCCCCCTAGCCCCCCTTCTTAAGGGGGGAACCGGAAATGGCTCAAAGTCAACCCCTACTCCCCAACAATCAGGGGGATTTAGGGGGATCTAGACTTAGCGTAAAAACGAGATTTCTCAGGGGTTTCAGGCTTAAGTTGACACTCCTTGGGCAATGCCCTATCCCTACAGCGTCGGAGACGGCACGGTGCGGTATCCCTACAAATGCTCGCGTACAATCTATCTGTATCGCTATCACTACTTTTGGGAACTGGTTTCAGAAGCTCGCCGCGCTCGAAAAAGTCTGGCATACTGCAAAATTGGCTCTAAGCGGCGTTGATTTTGCTTGAGTGCCGATCGCAATTTTTCCGAAGGGTGGAACACCAGGGGAGCCGAATATTTGTTCAGCATCTCGATTTCTGGCGACTCGCTCATCAGCATCAGCCGCACGTCTTTGTCGAGCAAATAACTCAGAGAAAGCAAATCTCCCATGTTCGTAAAATCGATGCCGCGATCATCGCTAATTACAATTGTATCTTTAATCGAGCGGTTAGCTATTGCCTCTTTGTTAATATTTCTCGCAACTTCTGCATTAAAATAGCTCGAGTCTTTGCTCCACCAAGTATCAGAAACAGCGCTGACAGTACAGGATGCTACACTTGCTGTAAATACCAAGGCTAAAATGACTTGCCAAAACCGCTGCTGATTTTTCACGTTACTGGCGAGCAAGTAAGCAACTGCTAGCTGCACTCCCGGAAAGCAGGAAATCAGATAGCGGCTGACGGCCGAACGTTTGCCGCCTAGGATTATATCCGGTAAAGCCAAAAGCAAAAAAGGTACAAAAATTGATGTTACAATAAACAGCCAAGTTGAGATGCTAGTCCGGCGGCATATTTGGTAAAGGGCTACCGCAATTAACAGCAAAAAAGGCAATCTCAGCAGATAAATCCAGATATTTTTAGAGCTCGATTCGATGTCAAAAAATAAAGCTGTAAAGGTGAGCATCCACATTCTGAGAAGATACAGCCAGCCAGGAGACACTCGCGTCCAATCTGTCGTAGCTGAGATACGTTTCAGGTGTGTTGCCATGACGTAAATCCACGGACTATACAATACTAAACCTGCTGTTATTGCTAAAAAAAATTGAGAAGTAGTTAAGTTCCCTCGCAATTCTCTTTTGTTGACAAACAGCCAGTAAGAAATGATAAAAAATCCGTGTCCGATGAGTGTTAAACCGAAGAAAGGGTGAGTGTAGAAACCGATTGCGATCGCCAGCGAGTAACACGCCCAATTTTGCCAAGCCCGCAATCGCACTGCTCTCAGCAGCAGCCAACTGCTGCCAATAACTGTGGCTGTTAGCAAACTGTACTGCCTTGCTGTCTGAGCAAACAATATATCAAAGGGTGATAAAGCCAACAGTGCTGTTGCGAATAACGCCGTCAAATTCGATGCGAAAAGTTCCTGAGCTAAAGCGTACATCAAAGGCAGCGACAGCAAACTCAATAGTGCTGGCAAACTGCGGGAGGCTGTTAGAGAACTGCCAAATTCCTGCATCCACCAACGAGCCATGAGAAAGTATAAAGGCGGATGCTGCGCGTCTTCTAGTGCTAAAGAACGAATTGTATCTGCTTCTGTACTTCCCGGTTTAATCCGCTGATATTTTTGCAATTCTGGTGCGGGAACAATCCGGTTTTGGAATAGTTCGTCGTTAATGTCTTGGCGGGTGAAACCAGCGACGCGCATTGATGTGTAAGTTTCGTCGTGCCAGTACAGTTTGCGATCGATCTCAAAAAACCGAAATCCGATACCTAGTAAAATGCCGATCGCCAATAAGTTCATCAGCCAGCGGGAATTTTTGGTATTAACAGATGTGTCTTGATGTGTTGTAGATCCCATGCTTGTCCTAATTGTGGCGATTACTTGTTACCAGGCTCTGCCTGGTAACACAGATCCGGAGGCTCTGCCTCCAATTTTAATGTCAGCTTTTCGAGGCAGAGCCTCTGGACATCGGTTCCCAGACAGAGCCTGGGAACCAGTTAAAGCCGCACTCCGAGAGCGATCAATACCCCGTACATACCCCAACAGACGATCATTCTACCCTCTGCCGGATGCCGAATACCTTCTAGATTAGAGGCTGCTGAAAGCTGGCTCAGGCTGAACCACCCCAAAATCAAGAATCTTCAACCAAATGCTCCCAGAACCTCCAGACCCCAAAAATAACTGCTAACATACGTGTTGTACAGTTAATCAACAAGCTCCGCAAGGGGTCTACCTGCGTACCGCAAATGGCAAAAAAAGAAGCGTCTATAAAAACTTCCACTGAAAACTCAGAAAAGCAAAAAGCTCTAACTTCCGTACTTTCCCAAATCGAGCGCAGCTTTGGCAAAGGGGCGATCGTCCGATTGGGAGACTCCACTCGCATGAGGGTAGAAACCATTCCCACCGGAGCCCTGACACTGGACATTGCTTTGGGAGGCGGTTTGCCAAAAGGCCGAGTTATTGAAATTTACGGCCCGGAAAGTTCCGGTAAAACAACTCTAGCTCTCCACGCGATCGCCGAAGTCCAAAAATCCGGCGGTATCGCAGCCTTCGTGGATGCCGAACACGCCCTCGATCCCACCTACGCCTCAGCTTTAGGCGTCGATATTGAAAATCTCTTAGTTTCCCAGCCGGATACCGGCGAAATGGCCCTAGAAATCGTCGATCAACTCGTCCGTTCCGTCGCCGTCGATATCGTAGTAATTGACTCCGTAGCCGCCCTCGTCCCCCGCGCCGAAATCGAAGGCGACATGGGCGACTCCCACATGGGTTTGCAAGCGCGTTTGATGAGTCAAGCTTTGCGGAAAATCACCGGCAACATCGGCAAATCCGGCTGTACCGTCATTTTCCTCAACCAATTGCGGCAAAAAATCGGCATAACTTACGGCAACCCGGAAACAACAACCGGCGGTAACGCACTCAAGTTCTACGCCAGCGTGCGGCTTGACATTCGCCGCATTCAAAGCTTGAAAAAAGGTACAGAAGAATACGGCAACCGCACGAAAGTTAAAGTTGCTAAAAATAAAGTTGCTCCGCCTTTCCGTATTGCCGAATTTGACATTGTATTTGGCAAAGGCATTTCTACTTTAGGCTGTCTGACTGACTTGGCCGACGAAATGGGAGTAATCATCAAAAAAGGTTCTTGGTATAGCTACAACGGAGAGAACATAGCTCAAGGACGAGACAAAGTGATCCAGCACATGGAGAAAAACATCGATTTCAAAAATGAAATTGAGGAGCTAGTTAAAAAGAAACTTGAGACTGGTGCTCTGGTTTCTGCTAATTCTGTCGCTCCTATTGAGGTAGATGATGTAGATGATGTAGATGATGTAGATAATGTAGATGATGTAGATGAGGTAGAAGATTTGGACGAAGAAATCTAAGTTTTTTAGTCCTCAATTATTACTCGTTTACTGGTTGTTTACTCGTTACTTTCGTTCTTTGCCAAAGTAACGCTCAACAGCGACAAGCGAGCCTCGAATTTAATTTTCGCTCGGCTTCGGCTCGCTTGTCGCTTACATGGGTTAAGAGGCACAGCCAGTCAACAAGTAAACCAGTAATACCGTCATCACTAGACGGGACGCGGAGGATGCCGTGGTTATGTCGCTAGAGTTCTTTAATAGTTTGCTGGAAACAGTTCATTTACTTAAATCTCCCGCCAATGCTGCCCATTTGGAGCGTTCTATTGCTCAGTTTAAGCAGGGGAAAGTGGTGGAGCGAAATTTGTTGGATGACTAGAAAGTTAGCATGGACGGATGAGGCTTGGGGCGATTATTTATATTGGCAAGGGCAAGATAAGAAAACGTTAAAACGAATTAACAAGCTAATTGAGGCAACAATCCGATTGCCGTTTGAGGGGTTCGGAAAGCCAGAACCACTGAGGGAGAATCTGGCGGGAGCCTCTCATATTTGTAAAAATACTTCTCCTGGCTCCTTCCTTCTGCCTACTGCCTCAAAACTCCTATTTCTAGCTTGGCTGCTTTCATTGAGATTCTCCCTATTTACGAACACTTATTCAGGCATAGAAACTGGCTGAACGTATTGAGAATTAGCGCGCACATAACAGCCTTGTCTTGTCAGCAACCAGGGTTGACCGTTCGCCATCGTAATCGCATTTGCTCCCCTGAGTTCAGCAGCAACTGTATCTTGATCCGCACGGTAAACTTGTTGAATTGCTCCGTTTGCGGTCTGGCGGCAGTTGAGTTGTCCATCTCGCGAGGTGACTCGCCAAGCAGGCCAAGTTACAAAACCATTTGTTGGACTCGACCAAGTATTAGCATTGCTAGAAGTATAGTCGCCGCTTGCATTAGGGCGCGGTAAAGCTTCGACTAAATTTACTTTAAATGTCTGGCCAATAGAAGGACAATTTTCTCCGGATTTCACCTTCCAAGTAACTTCGGCTCCCAATTGGCTGCTGCTTCCCACTTGACGCCTGACAATGGCAATATCTCCAGAACAAACAATTTTTCGGCCAGGGCCGGTCGCACTGTCTTTGAAAGTCCCGTTGTAATAGTAAGAGCCTGCTGCTCCTTCGGAACGGGTAATTTGAATATTGCCCAAAAATTCCCGATTGCCTACTTTGGTTAAGTAAAAACCGCTGCGATTGTTTCCTTTTTCTGACAAGTTTAAAGTAGTTTTACCGTTAGGATTAACATAAGTGGTAGCGCTAGCAGCAGCGCACCAAATCAATGACACAACTCCTGTGGATAACAAAATGGAAATTTTTTTCACAGCAACACCTTGTATGAATCTCTACTTTATTTGTAGCTGTTGGTGAAGATATTTGACCAGTCGCTCAAATGAGTGACACTCATTTGAGCGGCATTCTAACGACATAGGGGCAATCGCCCATGATGACCACGACAAATTCGGCAACCACGGGGGATTGGCACTACTGCGTAATTCCTAAACATCAACTCTGGATAACTTCACCTTACTTCACCTCCCTTCAACTCTCTTCACTTGTATGCACGTGCATCACGAGGCCTGCAAGCTTCAACTTCGGACTCATTGCAGGTTCCAATAATTAGCAGCAGAATAAATTTATATACGTAAGTAAGGGAGTTCCAGTCACCGCTAAATACTGTGGATTTTACGGGTACTTCCCGGTGGGTCAAGTTGCGATTACAAACACTAGGGCGATTTTTACAGGTAGCTGATTTCAAATCTAAGAATGCTTGTAAAGAAATGTAAAAGCTCCTGAAACCCCATTGCTGTGACAGAAAGTACGATTTTTAAGCTGAGTCGGTAAAAAAAGTCGTCTTGATTCAGCGCAAAAATGAACTTGACAAACACAAATTAATTTGCTCGAAACTTAAATCATTGTTGCAGGGAGAATAAATTATGGCTGACGGTCAATTAGGAGTTATATTAAAAATGGCTCAAACAATTAATCCTCAAATTGAGAGCGATCGACATTTTGAAATAGACTTGGAGAAATTGCGCCAACTGCCAGCAGGAACATTAGGGTGTGAAGTGGCGCAATTTCTAGACGAACAAGGCTTTGAGCCGATCGCATCGGGAGACTGGATTCAGCGAAACCACGACGTTTAACCGGTGCTGACTGGTCTTTCAGCTTCAACAGAAGATGAATTTATACTTCAAGCGTTTACTCGCGCTCAAGTATTTCGTCCTTCTTGTGCGATTTTAGTGTTAGTTGGACTGATCGGTGGGTCAAGTTGCGCGATCGGACAAATTATCAAAGGCTTAAAACATGGAAAATTAGCCACTCGGCTAATTAATTGGGACGTTGCATCTGATTGGGAAACTCCTTTATCTGAAGTTCGAGAAAAACTCGGAATTCAATCATTCATTGATTAGATTTAAACTCCTTACCTCATTGGAAAAGTATGCAAAGCATAAGTTACAAAGCGGAAATTAGCCTGAGTCCACGCGAAAGAGCGATCGCGCAATTAATAGCCCAAGGCCTGCCAAACAAATGTATTGCCAAAAATTTAAATATCAGTCACTGGACGGTTGCTACTTACGTGAGGCGGATTTTTATCAAACTCGGTGTTTGTTCCAGAACTGCGATGATTGCACTGCTGATCCAAGAAAATTTGCTCTGGGACTAATAAATAAGTAGGGTGCGTCAGATATTAGGAACGGGCAAGATGCCCGTTCCACAAAAATTCAATCTTCTTGTGGAACGGGCATCTTGCCCGTTCTTATGTGCAAGCGTTACTTTTTTTCTATGCCACAGCCACAGAACCAGAAGAATTTCTCAGAAAACTCAGCAATTCTCGATTCACCGTTTGCGGCGCTTCCTGCTGAATCCAGTGGCCGCAGTGAGGAACTAATTTCAACTTAAACGGAGCCGTAATTAATCTGTCTAAACCTTCTACAAGTTTGTGGCTCAAAAACGCATCATCTTCTCCCCAAAGCACCAAAGTAGGCACTGTCACAGGTTCTAATTTCTGCCCCAAATTCCAAAGCCTCTGCGGATGAAACATTTGCCGGTAATAATTGATAGCGGCGGCTAATACTCCCGGCTTTTCTAAAGCAGTCTGATAAATCTTAGTTTCCTCAGCGCTAAAAGATCCTTTGCGAACAGCTTGTCCTTGGAAAACATTGTGAACAAAATCTTTCAAGTTTTGCCGGATCAACAATTCTGGAATGCCCGGAACCTGAAATGCCAAAACGTACCAACTGCGGCGGATTTGATCTAAATTGCTCGCCATTTCCTGCATGAATCGCTGCGGGTGCGGAGCGTTTAAAATTGCCAAGCGGTTGAGTTGTTCGGGAAATTTTTGAGCTAAGTGCCACGCAATCGCCCCTCCCCAATCATGACCTACAACGTGAGCTTTTGTATAACCGAGGCTCGCAATCAAACCGCGAATATCGGCGCTTAGCGTATCCAAATCATAGCCACTTTCCGGCTTATCGGAATCGTTGTAGCCCCGCAAATCCGGCACTACCACCTTGAAATGACGCGCTAAAGCAGGGATTTGATGACGCCAAGAGTACCAAAACTCTGGAAACCCATGCAGGAGGAGAACAAGCTCGCCTTCTCCTTGAGAAACGCAGTGCAGGCGGATGTTGTTGGTTTCGACAAAGATGTGTTGCTGTTCGGAATCTAAAGAATTCATAGTGGGAAAGTTAGACTTATTTTCGGGAAGTACAGAACCCGCCGACTGGTAGCAGGCTAAAACGTCCCAATGGTGTTAATTTTTCTACTTTTATTGTAGCTGCTTTTCGATCCCCGCCGCTGCAATCTAATGAAACTTAAAACTTGTAGGGTTTTTGGGTGTCCTGTTTTTTAGGTGTAACTACTGAACTCAAGTTGCTCACCTTAAATGTATTGTTTTAACAGCGGCGCAGGCGATTCAATAATAGCACAATTTCGTCCGTTGCCGATCGCATTTTTGCAGTCGATAGGTCAGATTGATTGACAATAATGCTAAACACCAGCGGCTCGTAATTCGGAACTTCGATATATCCCGACAGCGCCGAAACTCCGCTCATAGTTCCTGTTTTTGCTTGCAAATTTACGCGGTTTGGTGTAATATTAAAGCGATTTTTCAAAGTGCCACTCTCGCCAGCGATCGGCAGTGACTGCCGGTAAATAGATGCCGCAGGTGAATTGGCCATAAATCTCAAAGTTTGCACCAAGGCTTCAGGGCTAATTAAATTGTGCCGAGACAAGCCGGAACCGTCGGCTAATATGTAGCTGTTTGGATTTACTCCTAATTGAGTTAAAACTGTTTTTAACTCTTTCAAACCCATTTCACCTGTATCCTCTTGTGGCACAGGCATCTTGCCTGTGAGTGTTTGTGGCAGGGGCATCTTGTCTGTAGCTTTTCCCAACAATCTCAATAAAACTTCTGCATAAAGATTGTTGCTTTCGCGATTAGTTTCTCTCACCAATTCCGCCAGCGGTGGCGATTCAACGCTCGCTAATTCTTGATTTAAATTGCGAGAGGCAGATGCAACTAAAGCCTGTTTAACAGGAATTCCCTCAGCCGCCAGGGCTTGCTGAAACTGCTGCAAAAAATTATTAGCGGGGTTGACAACTGCGACATAAGCTGATTCAGGTTCGCCACCAACTTTCAACTGTCCGCTCACTCGAATTATAGGTCGATCGAACTCCCGGCCAACTTCAATAAACTCGGATTCGTTTTGGGCGACTGTTACTGAATTGTTTTGAATTTGCCACTGATTTGCCAGCTTTGGTTCGGCAAAAGTAACTTTCAGAGGTTGCCCGATCGCCTGCGGAGACAAGAGAAGGTCGATCGCGTTTTGATTGAAAATTAAACTGTTAATCGGCGCTCCGTAGCCAGCTTGCGCGTCTTCCCATTCCCAATTCGGATTAACTGCACTGCCTTGAAAATAGCTGTCATCGCCAATCAACTGGTTAACTTGACTGATTCCCCGCTGCTTCAACTGCTGCGCCAAAGATTTCAACTGAGCCTCAGCAATGCTCGGATCTCCCCGGCCAGCAACGTACAAACTTCCATTTTCGCCGCTGTAAACCGATGTCTTAATCCGAAAATCTGCACCGAGTTTCTGCAAAGCAGCGGCTGTGGTTAGCAGCTTGGCATTTGATGCTGGAATAAAATATTTGGTGGCGTCGCGACTGTAGAGAGTAGTAGTAGAAGATAGAGGTTGAATCAAAATGCCCCAGCGCGATCTGCTAAATTCGGGACGGTTGGCGATCGCATCTACTTGCGCCCCCAATTCCCCAGGGCAAATATCCCCAGAAACCGCCGAAGTTTGAGCCGCAACCGCCGACGGACGCCCCAGAATTAGGACTAACAAACTAACCGCAATTCCTTGGATTTTCAAAGTGCAAGTTCCTTAACGATAACTATTAAAATTAGATACAGGAGATTCCACGTTTATGAAGAACACCCACCTATCAATCTATCCCCGCCGTAGGGACACGGCAATACCTATTAGTGTCAACTTAACGTAAAACCGATAGTCCGGCAGGGGTTAAAACCCTACATCAAAGCGAAAGTCTTCTCAACAGGACTCAGAAGAAAAATTTTAAACTCATTAGTCCTCTTTTAGAGGACTTTAGCTATGAGACAGGGAATTCATTCCCTGGCGGACTAGCGGGTGGGCGGGAGGACTGGCAGACTAAAAGCTTAAGTTGACACGCCTTGGGCTCTTGGAGTGTCCCTACTTCATAAAATTAGATGCGCCAGATATTGGAAGTTTCACTGAATCAAGTCAATATTAATAATAATAACGCGCATGAATTCTCGGATTGAACAGCGCCTCTACAGGTTTTCCCCCTTTGAGATGCTCTTCCATAATCAACGGTACATCACTAGGTTTAACTCGACAATACCAAATTTCGTCTGGGGTAACTCGCACCGTCGGGCCAGTGGTGCACTGTCCCTGACAACTACAGGCTTCCACTTTCACCCCTGCAACTTGTTGGGCTTCAAAAGCAGCTAGCACTGCTGCTGAACCATTTTTCAGGCAAGATTGATACTGGCAAACCAATACACAGCGCGCTTCTGGTTGGGAGTCTGGTTCTGTGGCTGGAGATTCTGGCATTGGTAAGGATTTATCCGCTCTTTAAGATATTTTAACAATCTTGTCAGGCCGATCGCTCGCCGGAGGGAGGCAAAGCGCAGAATTTTATAGCGCGATCGAAAAAAACAGCAAAATTCTGGCACTCAAACTTTTTCCTTCTTTACTACCTTCTAACGAATCCCTTCAGCAGAGCTGCCTTTCTTCAGTCTGTGTCACGCTTTCCCTATATGATCGATTTAGAGCAACAACTCAATCAACCGCTAATCATGCCAAAAACAGTAGCCGATGTAATGAGCCGCGACCCGATTTTGGCGCGACCCGAAATGCCCTTGAACGAAGCGATTAAAATTTTAGCCGATCGACGCATTAGCGGTCTTCCCGTCGTAGATGAGAATGACTTGTTGGTAGGAGTCATCTCCGAAACCGACTTGATGTGGCGGGAAACCGGCGTAACTCCGCCCGCTTATATCATGGTGCTCGACAGCGTGATTTATTTGGAAAATCCATCTCGTTATGAGCGAGAACTCCACAAGGCTTTAGGACAAACAGTAGGAGAAGCGATGAGTACAGAGCCAGTTACCATCGGGCCCGATCAATCTGTGCAAGAAGCTGCCAAACTGATGCACGATCGCAGCATCCACCGATTGCCAGTGGTCGATTCGGCGGGCAAAGTAATAGGCATCCTCACTAGGGGAGATATTATCCGCTCGATGGCTGCCGAATCTTAAATTAACTGTTGCAGTTCCAGGAGTGTATCAGAAAATGAGTCGATCACTCCTTAAATCTCGCTTGCTTTTGGCAATTACCAATTACCAAATCTAAAATCTAAAATCTAAAATCTAAAATCCGATGAGCATTACCCCTGAGTCTGTCGAACAATTGCTGAATTCCGAGGATTTTGGCGAAAGACTGCGAGCAGTCAACCAACTGCGGCAACTAGAACCCGCGATCGCCTATAAACTGATTCAAATTGCGATCGGCGACAAAAACGTCCGGGTTCGCTACGCAGCAGTCAGCCAATTATCAACCCTCGGTACGCAGAATCTGCAGAACGCTTTAGAGGTACTGCGAAACAGCCTGAACAACGACCCCGAACCCGACGTGCAAGCAGCAGCAGCCGATGCTTTGGGCGCATTGAAATTAACCGATGCTTTAGAAGATTTGCAGCAAGTTTATAGCAGTACCTCTGAATGGCTGGTGCAACTAAGCATCGTCGCGGCTTTGGGAGAAATGGGAGATCCGAAAGCCTTTCCGATGTTAGAAAATGCCCTGACTTCTGAAAACGAATTGATCCAAACCATTGCCATCAGCGCATTAGGTGAATTGGGAGATAAACGCGCGCTGCCGCTGCTGCTTCCCTACGCTTCCAATGCAGATTGGCAGATCCGTTACAGAGTCGCCCAAGCTTTGGGGCGGTTGGGCGGTGCAGAAGCACAGACAGCTTTGGAAATTCTCGCCAAAGATGAGGTTGAGCAAGTTGCTCAGGAGGCTAAAGTCGGACAAGAAAATAGTTTGAAATCTTGAGATTGCTTTTGCGATCCGGAACAACCCTGCGCGGTTGTGAATTTTGAATTAATTTAGAATTTTTTGTGAGGATTCTACTAAAAACTTAGTTTGCGATCGCACACATAATTCAGAAACCCGGTTTCTTCCTATATTTGTCGTTCCTCTCTGCAAAAATCGTAGAAACCGGGTTTCTAGCCAGCCAGCCAGCGGGCTGGGTGCGCCGCGTAAACCATACTAATCAGGAAAAATCTAAAATCTAAAATCTAAAATCTAAAATTGTATTGATGCCACAGGCGATCGCAAATTCTTTTGAAACTCTCCTTCAAATCGAGCGTACTCTTCCCTTTTCCAATCAGAGCCAGCCTCTTGACATCCGCACTTTGACAACAGCTATAATCAAAATAAATACAGCAGCGGCAGGGATTAACACAGTTATTGAATTGTACCCAGCCAGCTAGCGATCGGGGAAACTATCGTTAAGAGGGTAAGTCATCTACCAGCAAAAAAAACTCTTAAAACTCTTGAACGTCCCCATGCTTGAACAACTACAAAATTCTGGTTATCAGTCCTCTGACATTTTAATAGGAGAGCGATCGGTCTCTCAAGTTGCACCAACTTCAACCACCAATCAAAACTTTATTAATAGAGTTTTAGAACTTACCAACATCGAACGCAGCAAATTGAGTTTGTCCGCGCTAACCTTAAATACTCAGTTACTAAATGCAGCGGCAAATCACAGCCAAAACATGGCACTGCAAGACTTCTTTTCCCATACCGGAAAAGATGGTTCGTCATTAGGAAGTCGGATTTCTGCAACGGGCTATCAATTCTCAGCGGCGGCAGAAAACATTGCTGCGGGCTCTTCTACACCCGAACAAGTTGTATCATCGTGGATGAACAGCAGCGGCCACCGCGCTAACATTCTTAACCCGAATATCAAAGAAATTGGGATTGGTTACTATTTCTTAGCCGACGATACTGGCACAGAAAATTGGAATCACTATTGGACGCAAGTTTTTGCGACTTCTCTTGACGGTAGTGTCAATCCCGCACCGACACCGACACCTACTCCCACACCGACTCCCACACCAAACACTATATCTATTACTTCGCCAATACCCAATGCTACAGGGGACGGCAGCGCGACACAAGCACCCAAAAATACAGCCACTGGCGGCAATTATTTCCTATCAGATAGTGCCGATACTCAAATACCGACAAATGCTGCGGGATTGCCAATTTTTGCCCTTTCCGGCAAAGACAATATCACGGGGGGAGAAGGTGCTGATAGCATTAATGGGATGCAAGGTGCGGATACAATTAATGGCGCAGGAGGGAATGACAGCTTATCCGGCGGCAAAGAATCCGATTTAATTGATGGCGGTGTTGGCAATGATTTTATCAGCGGCAACAATGATAACGATCGACTAATCGGATCTGACGGTAACAATACTATCCGTGGCGGAAAAGAAGATGATGTCTTGATTGGGGGTAACGGCGACGAGTTATTGGCGGGCGATCGCGGGCAAGATATTCTGACCGGCGGCGGCGGAAATGATACGTTTATCTTAGCAGGAGGTTTGTCTGCTGCGGGTACTTTAATTAGTGCGGATGTGATCGTCGATTTTGGGGCTGGGGATAAAATTGGTTTGACTGACGGTATCGGATTTGCAAATTTGACTTTTGAAGCTGTGAGTTTGCAGTTGGATGGAGGTGCAAGCGTCGCTTCTACGGCGATTAAGTCTGGCAGTAATTATTTGGGCATCGTGCAGGGTGTAAGTCAAAGTCAGCTTACATCTTCTGTTTTTGTCAACGCCTAAAAAACATCATATCCACATTCCCGACTCCTCCAAGAAGTCGGGAATATACAAACAAGAGCGCTTTACGTTGAATTTGGACAGGAAAATCAAGGGGGCTATTTTGAGAGACTGATTATTATAGTAATAATATCAAGTATTGCTACAAACTGCATCATTCATAAGAGGGATAACTATGAAAAAAGTAGCCGTGTTTGGCAACGCAGGAGGCGGTAAATCAACTCTCAGCAGGAGATTATCAGAAATCATTGGTTTGCCACTTTACGCCTTGGATAAGATTCAATATCAATCTGGGGGCGCTGAGGTTCCAAATGAAGAAAGTAGGTAGGCGTAAAAAAACCAAATCATGTTAAGATAAGTAAACACTCAAGATTTGATTTACAAAATCAACAAAT
>NZ_JAUBPT010000089.1:0-34566 GCF_036700905.1 Microcoleus sp. S13_C3
TTAGTCATTAGTCATTAGTCATTAGTCATTAGTCATTAGTCATTAGTCATTAGTCATTAGTCATTAGTCATTAGTCAATTAAAATCTCAATCACAAACTCCGTTCCTTCTCCAGGTGTAGAAAAACAACTCAGTTTACCGCCGTGTTTTTCTTCTACAATTTGACGCGCGATCGCCAGTCCTAACCCAGTTCCTTTGCCGACATCTTTAGTGGTGAATAGATGGTCGAAGATACGATTTTTTACCTGTTCTGACATTCCTTTTCCGTTATCGGCGATGGAAATTTTTACCTTTTCACCTTCTACTTTTGTCCGAATAGTGATGTGGTTGGGATGGGCTTGAATTGCGGCAAAACTCCGTCCTTGATTCGATTCTTCTAAGGCATCGATCGCATTTGCTAACAAATTCATAAATACCTGGTTTAATTGTCCCAAATAACATTTTACTTTGGGAATATTGCCGTACTTTTTAATGATTTGAATTTCAGGATGCTTGTCGTTCGCTTTCAGGCGATGGCGTAAAATCATCAAAGTGCTATCAAGTCCTTCGTGGATATTAGCCTCAACTTTATGGGCAGTATCGGCGCGAGAGAAAGTACGGAGGGAGGTGCTGATGTTTTTGATGCGCTCGCATCCTATTTTCATGGAACTCAACATTTTGGGTAAATCTTCTGCTAGATAATCTAAATCTATTTCCTCTGCTTTATTAATCAATTCTGCTTCCGATGGAGGAAACTTTTCTTGATAGAGACGCAAATAATCAATTAAGTCTTGGACTCCAGCATGAGCTTCATTAATGTTCCCGGCAATGAAACCAACGGGGTTGTTGATTTCATGGGCAACCCCTGCCACTAGATTACCTAATGCTGACATCTTTTCACTTTGGATCATTTGCATCTGAGTTTGCTGAAGTTCATTCAAAGTCTGCTGTACTTGGTGATAGAGGCCTGCATTCTCTAGAGCGATCGCCGCTTGACTAGAGAGAAAATTCAGCACTAGGAGGCGATCGTGACTAAACACCCCACTGGTTATCCGATTTTCTAGATATAAAATGCCGACCAAATTCCCCTGATTGAGAATTGGCAAACCCAGCAAACTCTCTGGTTGGTGGTGCTCTAAATAATCGTCAATCACAGGCAGATCAGTTTTGATGTGATCGATGACAACTGCTGCTAGGGTGTTTTTGACATACTGGATTAATTTAACGGGAACGGTGGGATTGTTCTCTAGGGGTTCCCTTTGCAGGCTAATGTTTTCCCAGGTAGCTATCGCCCGCACTTGCCATTGTTGATCTTGGCAGAGCATCAGTGCACAGCGATCGGCTCCAGAGTTTTGTAGCATGGTTTGGGTCAGAATTTGCAGCAACTCATTGAGGTCGATCGTGCTGGAGATGACTTGGGAAATTTGCAGCAGGGTCGTAAAATCTAGAGCATGGTTGATCGAGGTGCTTGAGGTAGTGTGGTGGGTGCCCGAATGAATTGAGTAGGTGGGATTGGTAAGGGTGGATAGGGTTTCTAAAATAGTGATGGGTTGGGCGGACTGTTGTAAGATGGGGCGCAGCAGATCGGGATAACGTTTTTCTAAGTCATCGGTTTTGGCTTTCGCTCCCCAGCGGGCGTAACAATAGTAGGCTTCCTGCATATAGGCTGCGGCAACTTTTTCTTTGCCCCATTTGAGGTAGAATTTAGCGGCGAGTTCGTTGGCTAAGGCTTCTTCGTTGAGGAATTGGTTTTCTTTAGCGAGGGAGATGGCGCGATCGTAGAGGTCGATCGCCTCTGCTTTGTGTCCTAAAACTCGCTGCTGTTCGGCTCGAATTAAATCGCATTTGTGGGCAAAGTTCATGGGTGCATGAGTTGCCCAGTTAGTAAGTTGCTCAAGATCCTTCGTAACCGCTTCACTAATTGGCAAGGTGTTTGTGTTTGCGAGTAACGTCAGTGCATGATAGAAATAAAAGACGCCATAGAACACTGTTCCGATAATGGCACCAATTGTTGTCTCGGCAATTTGAGCCATTTCCAGAGCTTCCTGGGGTTGCCCAAAATGGTAAGCCAGAATCAATTTATGAGCATAGACGCTCCCGATCGAGTAAGTATCTCCCGCTGACTGATGCTGAGGCAATCGCGTCGTTTCATCGTAAGCTGCTCCAACGAGTTTCTGCGGCTCGTCGGTTTCACCTATCCAATTTAAAACTGCTTGTTGATGAATTTGGTGAAAGTTTAGAGCAGTTGTTTGTTTGAGTTGGGCGATCGCCTCGGCATAGATTTCTTTCTCTTGCCCCAGTTGTAAAAGTTCATTTCCGGCCGCATAAGCAAGTTCACATCGGTTATGCACACAGTAAGCGGCGAACTCCAAATCTCCCGTTTCCAAACCCGCTTGATAGCCTTCCAGCAAAGGCATCAGTACAGTATGAATTGGCTCCTGCCAAATGCGAACAAAGGGATAAACTAAATTGATAATTTTCGCTTTGAAACTCGATGCTTTCAACATTTCCATCAAGGCGATCGCGATATCAGCAGCACGATTACCGGCTACAATTTCCCCACCAAATGCACAGAGAATTAGTCCATAGGTTGAATAAGCATAGGGTGTTTGGATGGCATTTCCAAACTGAAGTGACAATTCAATTTGTTTGAGCACAATCAAGGGATAGAGGGCTGGCGAACCCATATAGGCTGCTGAAGCCATACTGCTGAGAATATTCATTGCAGCCAGCTTCTGTGGATCGCTCATCCTTGGTGAATTCATTACATCCACACTCATCAGTCGATCGCGAATAGTATTGAGAGCAGGGGCTACCATATCTTGGGTGGGATGTTCTGGCAACTCAACATCCAACTCTTGAAGGATTGCCCGTGCCACCTGAATCGCCTCTGATAATTGATTGCGGGCAATCAAGGATTGAATCTTTATTTCTAAGGCTTTAACTTGTTCTAGGGGGTTTGCCGTATGTTCGAGAACTGCCTCGACGCAAACATTTACCCGCTCAAATGCGCCAATCAGACAGGCTGAATTAGCAGCTTCAATGTGCAGTTCTGAAGTAAGAATGGGCTGTCTCATCCATTCGTCAGAACTGTCAGTGGCTAAAAGTTGCAGCCCTATGTCACAGTATTGAGCTGATGCTGGGTAAGCAGCCGAGAGCCGTGCTTTACGCGCCGCCATCAAATTGAGGTTGGCTAGATGGTCTCGCTGAGCCTGAATTGCAATACGATCGATACCCAGATTAAATTGACTGACAATCGCAAAAATTTTCTCGTCTAGTTGCTCTGCTGAGGTTCGATCCCATAGCAATTGCCCAATGTGCAAATGGACGGATTGTTTTTGGTCTTCAGGAATTAGGGAATAGGCGGCTTGCTGGACGCGATCGTGCAAAAACTTGTAATTCACAACCTCCGAATTTTGTGCCCTATCCTGTTTTTCCAGCCCCAGATAAAACTTGTAGACTTCACTTTCAGGGAGGATTAACTCCTCTTGCAATGCCTGCCACAAATCCGCCGCCGTTTCCGTTGCCAATTGCTCAGAAACAACGGCCAAAGTATCCAAATCAAATTGATTGCCAATACAAGCTGCCAACTTTAAGACATTCTGAGTCGCTGGCGGCAATTTTTGCAACTGTAACGCCATAAAGTCAACGATATCATCAGTCACTGCTAATGCTTTTACTTTGGCAAGGTCGCAGTGCCAATTGCCCCCATCCAAGTCAAACTGAATCAGCCCCTCATCGTGCAGCATTTTCAGGAATTGCACGCTAAAAAAGGGATTGCCTTTGGTTTTTTGATAAATTAGTTGAGTTAATGGTTGGCCGATTTCGGGCGAACAGCTAAGCGTATCGGCAACGAGTTGATTTAAACTCGTTTCTGTCAGCGCGGCTAATCTAATCGTTTTGATTGCAGCTTGTGCTTTTCCAATCTCCTCTAGCGCCAACATCAAAGGATGAGCGGCGGAAACTTCATTGTCGCGATAAGCTCCAATTAATAATAGATATCTGCCGTCTGACTCACTCATCAACAACTGCATCAGTTTCAAAGATGCCGAATCTGCCCACTGCAAATCATCGAGGAAAATTACTAAGGGATGTTGTTTTGTGGTGAATACTTGCAGGAATTTTTGAAAGAGTAAATTAAAGCGGTTTTGTGCGGCTGTCCCCGACAGTTCTGTTGCGGGTGGCTGTTGAGAGATAATTTGCTCTAATTCAGGAATTACTTCAATGATTACTTGGGCGCTGTCACCAAGCGCAGCTAAAATTTTGGTTTTCCAAGCTGCTAATTGAGCCTCGCTTTCACTCAGCAATTGCCCCATCAATTCTCGAAATGCTTGCACAAAAGCTGAGAATGGAATATTGCGATTAAATTGGTCAAATTTGCCTTTGATGAAGTAGCCGCGCTGGCGAACAATTGGTTTGTGAACTTCGTTAACAATGGCAGTTTTGCCAATGCCGGAAAAACCCGCCACCAGCATTAACTCCCGCTTTCCCTCGTTCCCAGGAAGAGTCTCGGAACCAGAGATGCGATCGAACGCTGCCAATAATTGGGCAACTTCGGTTTCTCTGCCGTAAAGTTTCTCTGGTATGATGAACCGATCGCACACATCCCGCCGCGCGATCGCAAAACTTTTTATTTTACCACTTTCTTCTAGTTGACGCCAACAAAATTCTAAATCAAATTTTAGCCCCAAAGCACTCTGATAACGGTCTTCGGCATTCTTCGCCATCAATTTCATCACGATGTCGCAGAGAACTTGGGGAATTTCCCCCCTTTTTTTTTCGCCAAGCAGCGGCGGTTGTTTGGCAATATGAGAGTGTACCAATTCCATCGGATCGTTAGATTGAAACGGCAATTCTCCCGTCAGCAACTCGTAAAAGGTGACACCCAGAGAATAAAAATCCGTGCGGTAGTCAACGCCGCGATTCATCCTTCCGGTTTGTTCGGGAGACAAATAGCTGAGTGTTCCTTCGAGCACGTTGGGACTCATCAGGGTTTGAGTTTCTCGCGGCAGCAAAGATGCAATACTAAAGTCAATGAGTTTGACTTGTTTAGTCTCAGGATTAATCAGAATGTTGGCGGGTTTAATGTCTTTGTGAATGATGCGGTGGCGGTAAAGTATATCTAAGGTATTGCTTAGGTCGATCGCAATTTGGAAAAAATAAACCAGAGATTGCACGGTTTTTCCTTTTCCCGTCCATTCCTTCAGAGAAATTCCCCCGAAGTCTTCCACAATCAACGCATAGCCATTCCGGTAGGGTTCCAAGCTGTAGGTTTGGATGATTCCGGGCAAATTCAGGTTTTTGGCGATCGTGTATTGATTGCGAAAATGCAAGAGTTCGCTGAAGCTTGGATACTCGTTCCGCAAGACTTTGATGGCTACCGGTTTTTGGTCCGAGAGGCGAGTTCCACGATAAACTAGGGTGCGAGTGCCTGAATAAATTCCAGCGATAATTTGATAGCCAGTTAGTTCTATCATAGCAATAGTTATTTTTTTATAAATTAATTGTCTATTACTATTATATATAATCTCAGTATGTCTGGGCTAATAAAGTTCAGGGTCTAGCGGGTTTTGCCGCAAAAACTTGCCTGATAGTATTGATACCCGCTAATAATACCCCTACAAGGTATTATGTTTTTTTCGCATCGATATACTTAGGGTAAATCAGATTATACCTTCGTATCAATACTTAAAAATACAATAAATTTTACAGCCAGCGAACAGCTAAAAGTTAACAGTTAACGGTTAACTGTTAACTTTTAACCGAATTTACTTAACTGAATGTATTCTCGCTTTCAAGGCATCTCGCGCTTGTTCTCGATCGTCAAAATGGACTTTTTCGGTGCCCAAAATTTGATAATCTTCGTGTCCTTTCCCTGCAATCAGCACGCCATCTCCCGGTTTAGCGTCCATAATAGCAGTGCGAATTGCAGCGGCGCGATCGCACATCACGATCGGCTTTACTGCGACGGGAATTCCTGCTAAAACATCCTCCAAAATGCGATCGGGATTTTCCGTGCGCGGATTGTCGGAAGTAACAACCGCTAAATCGGCTAATTCTGCAACGATTTTACCCATGATCGGCCGCTTAGTGCGATCGCGATCGCCACCGCAGCCAAACACGCAAATCATCTGACCGGGAATAAACGGCCGCGACGCCTTCAACAAGTTCTCCAAGCTGTCTGGAGTGTGCGCGTAATCCACAATAACGCTAATATCTTGGTCGGGACTAATTTGCACCCGTTCCATCCGTCCCGGAACTCCCGAAAACTGAGATAATTTCTCCACAATTGCGGACAAATCTAAACCCAATTCTAAAGCAGCACCAACAGCAGCCAACATATTTGATAAATTGAACTGACCGACTAAAGGCAAAACAAAAGCCGTTTCGCCCTTCGGAGTGTGCAGCATTCCCTTAACTCCATTGGGCTGATACTCCAAATCAAAAGCATACAAATCTGCGGTTTTCAGAACAGTGCTGTAACTCCAAACTCGGTCGGACTTTAAACTTTCAACTATCCGCTGCCCGTAGGGATCATCAATATTAATTACAGCGCGATTTTTGAGGTAATCCGAACCAAATAAAAGCGATTTAGCCTCAAAATAATCCTCCATATCGCGGTGATAATCGAGATGGTCTTGAGTCAAATTTGTAAAGACAGCAACTTCAAAAGTACACCCTAAAACTCGCTGCTGCGCTAAAGCGTGGGAACTGACTTCCATCACCCCGTGTTTGCATCCGGCTGCTACAGCTTCTGCTAATTGCTTTTGCAGGTCAACCGCAAAAGGTGTGGTGTAAAGTGCAGTTTGTTGAAAGCCCGGCCAGCGAGTGTAAAGCGTACCAAAAATCGCCGTCGGCAACTGCATTTCATTGAGCAAAAATTCGATTAAATGAGTTGTTGTAGTTTTGCCGTTAGTCCCGGTAACGCCGACAAGTTTTAATTTGCTAGCTGGATTGCCGTAAAAAGCAGTTGCTATTTGACCGCAAACTTGAGCCATATCCGCTGCTGCGATGACGCAAGTACCCCCGCCTTGGGAAGGTGTTTTCTCGGCTGCTTGGGTGGAAATTATGGCGGCAAGTGCACCAGATTCGATCGCACTTTGCCAAAAATCTCCCCCATCAACCCGAGTTCCCGGCATTCCCAAAAACAAATCGCCCGCCTGACAAGCGTGGGAATTAGTGGATAAACCCTTGACTTCGGCATCGAGGGCGGGATGTTGGGCGTCAAAGGAAATGCTGGGAACTGCTGCTAATAATTCTCTCAATTTCATCTGAAAAACTCCTCGCTTGAATGTCTTGAATATGACTGGGGGAACCGATTGTTTGAGCCACTATCTACAGGTTTTTGCTGTGCGCGGTGCAAACCATAGGTTTTTTTTACGCGGGCTATAAAGTCTCTCGCCCTAGAGTAAGCTGCACACCGATCACCCCGAAGTCAGGATTAAAACCTGAGTTTTTGGGTAAATCGTATTATTTTGACGGATCGATTTGCAAATATTTCTGTAACATTTGCTCCAATTGGGCGACACTACAGCGGGGAGAAGGACGGGGTAACAGTTCTTCAGGGGAGAATCCAGCCTCGCTAGCAGAATTTGTTGGCTGGGGCTGCACTTTAAACAAAACAGGAACTTCGTACTGATAAGCTTGAAACCAGTCATCGCGTTCGGTAATATCTCTGACTTCGAGTTGAAAGTTCAGGCTTTCAATCTGTTCCAGTTTTTCTTGCAACCCTTCGCACAAGTGGCATCCGGGTTTGGTGTACAAAATCAATCGCATCATAACAGTAAGATTAAACTCGATCTTAAATTCTGAAATGTCCGATCGGCAGTTGGCGAACTCAACGCGAGTAAGACACAACTCAGGGCTTTATTGGTCGCAATGCGCGATCGAAGTTATCTTAGCATTGGCGGCGAACAGATTACCGCGTTTGACAATCAAAACACTACAACCCCATCCCTCTCTTTCTTCTCTTCCTCTGTGTCCTCTGCGCCTCTGCGGTTAAAAAATAAATCTAGTTCACAAATGAAAGAGTTAAATTTATTCACACCACCTAATTTTATACTTAAGCTTGACTAATAAATCAATGTTGAGTATAGTATATAAATAGCCCTACATAAAGGAGGCAGTATGGACTGCACCGAATACGCAGAAGCCAAGCGAAAAGCAGCTAAAAAAATTAGCGCCGACATTCGAGAACGCTGGAACAATCGCATCGTTACGCGAGGATTGCACTTGATGGGAGAAGCGGGGGCCGTGCAGTATTTGGCTGATTACGGGCGCGGCATCGGTACGGCAAAAGTTATTGGTTTTGCACTGTGCGCGGAGTCGGAAGGATACCCGGAAATGGCGATCGGCTTTTGGAAAAGAGCGTTTGAATTGGAAACCGGAGAAAAGCCGATCGCCATCAATACTCCAAACAATTCTACCGCCGATTTGGCTCCTGCTAAACAATCAACTTCCGCCCCAAAAATAGAAACTGCCAACAATCCCATTGTTGCCGAATTGCCACCGCAGTTGCAGCCGGGAAGGATTGTCACCATGCAGCCGGTGGACGCGCCCAGTGAACGTTCTTATTACATCGAAAATCCCGATTATTGGGGACAGCCGAAGCGCGACGGCAACCGAGTAGTGGTCATTGCGACGCCAGATAAAGTATACTACCAATCGCGATCGACTAACCTGCGGCAACAGGCATCGATTGAGATCGATCGCACATTAATCGACACAGCCGCTAAAATTGGCACCTTTGTTTTAGACGGCGAACTGTATTACAAAAGCTGTACCGGCAGCGAACACCGCACCGGGGCGCAAGCTGCTACAGTTAATATTGAAAGCGGTTTTCCGACAATCCAGCCCAGCGCAATTTATGCCATTTTTAAAAGTTTGTTTTTCAAAGGCAATGATTTAACTCCCGTGGCAGAATCCGAACGAATTGCAGCGGGAGTTGAAGTTGGCGAAATGCTGGCGAATTTATCCCCAGCCTTTGAAGTTGTACCGACATTTCGCACCACCGCCGAAAAACTCGTCCTGGCAAATCAGCAGCAATCTGAAAATAAAGAAGGCGAAGTTTGGGTGTTGCACAACTGTCACTATGTCGGCGGAAAAGATGTTAAGAAATATCCGATGGTGAGGACTAAATACTGTCAAGAACACGATTTGTTTATTGTGGGTTTGACGGCGACAAAAGTTGCGGGGCGGCCGTTTAGCGCCGTCAAAGTAGCGCAAGAAATTGATGGCAAATTAGTCCCCGTAGGAACCGTGGGAACCGGGTTTAGCGGGGAGGAAATGCAGGAAATTGCCCGACTCTACGAGGCTAACCCCAAAAGTGTCAAAATTAAAGTGCGATCGCAGGGTTTGACGGAAAGTGGCAAATTATGGCACGCACGATTTCTGGAGTTTTGTTAAATTTGTAGGGAAACGGCACTGCGGTTTCCTTCCCCAAATATGCGAGTTCCAACACATAGTATCAGACAAAATCAGCGGAGTAAAAATCAATGGTTATCAGCAAAAACAATTTCTACATTTCTCCCGAAGAGTACCTAGAAGGCGAGCGAGTAAGCCCGATCAAACACGAATATAGACGCGGACAGGTTTATGCAATGACAGGGGCAAAAAAACCTCACATTATTATTGGTAGTAATTTAGTTCGGCTGCTGGGAAATCATCTTCTGAATACGCCATGCTTAGTTTTATCATCAGATATAAAAGTCCGACTGGAAGAGGCAAATTGCTATTACTATCCTGATGTAGCGGTGACTTGCGACGAAAGGGATACCTCAACTACGGAAGATTTCATTTTATATCCATCTTTAGTAGTTGAGGTATTGTCGCCCTCAACAGCAGCTTTCGACAGAGGCGATAAATTTGCCGATTACCAAACTTCTCCGAGTTTGCAAGAATACGTACTCATCACTCAAGCTGAGATTAAAATTGAGTGTTTTCGGCTTAATGCTGAGGGAAATTGGGTTTCTCAGATTTACCGACAAGGAGATGAGTTAGAGTTAATGAGTATAGATTTTCGCTGCCAGATCGCACAAGTTTATCAAAAAGTACCCGGCATGGTATTGTGATGTATGAAACAATATTTTTAGTAGTAATCTCCTCTCGTCTGTACTTGGACAAAAACCTTAAACCTAGTTCTTAGTAAAGACTTTAGTTTTTCTGCCGAAGCTAAAGGAGGGCTGAAGTCATCACTACTAACCCAAAAGATAATTTACTAGGCAGACAGGCAACCAATTGAAGCAAAAGGATAAGAAATAAGTTCGCCATGTCGTACTCCTACTCGATGCAGGGTTTATCAGTAAGCCCTATTGACCTGACTGGGTTGTAGCCCAACATTCGGTAATAGAACCCCTGCTGGGTAAGGAGTTCGCCGTGGGTGCCAGACTCCTTAATCTCGCCCTCCTGCATCACAAAAATCCGATCGCAGTCTACGGCAGTTTCGAGTCGGTGCGTGACCAAGATGATGGTTCTGTTGCGACGTAGACGTTGCAAAGTCTCTAATACCCACTGCTCGTGCTTCAAGTCCAGCGCATTCGTGGGTTCGTCGAGGATGAGTATGGGAGCCTTAGTGACGAGCGCTCGCGCGATAGCTAGGCGCTGTCGCTGTCCCCCCGATAGGTTTTGACCGCCCTCAGCGATCGAGGTATCATACTGATCCGGCAAGGTTTCGATGAACTCGGCTGCCCCAGATTCAACCGCCGCCTCCCGAATATCCGAGAGCAGAGCATCCGGGCGACCGTAAGCAATATTTTCTGCGATCGTTCCGGGAAAGAGTGGGCTGCCTTGCGAGACGAGCGCCATGTGTTTGCGGACATCGGTAAGTTTAAGGGTGCGGAGGTCAAAGCCGTCGAGAAGGACGCTGCCCGATGTCGGGTCATAGAAGCGAGGCAAAAGATTGAGCAGCGTACTCTTTCCCGTCCCGCTAGCGCCCAAAAACGCCACCATCTGACCGGGCTCGATACTAGCGCTGATATTCCGTAAAACGGGTTGCCCAGCGTTGTACTCAAAGCTCACGTCGGCAAATGCTAGTGTGCGGGGATAGACGGTAAGCGATCGCGCGTCAGGCGCGTCTTGTATGGCGGGCGGTTCGTCAATAATCGTAAAGACGCGATCGCATGAAGCTACAAACGTCTGGATCTTGGTCGTGAACCCCAACACCCAACCTATCGGGTCCCAGAACTGCCCCAGGTACGCCATGAATACGAGCAAATCGCCAATGGTCACGCCGCCCTGTACCGGACGCAAGAACTGGTCGCGATAAACTAGGTATCCGCCGTAGCCTAAGATTACCCCGCTTCCCAGGGCAAAGACTACCTGAACCGCTAGCGGATAGAGGTTTTCTTGCCAATTGAGCCGCATGGAGGCCTTGACGCTGCGTTCGACCGCCTGTCCGAAGCGCCGCGACTCCGTTGCTTCTCGACCGAAGGACTGGATTAGCCCGATCAACTCTATAGCTTGCTGCATGGTTGAGGTCATCACCGCATCGGTCTGCTTCGACTCCAGGGCTCGACTCCTAATCCTTCCCTCGAAGTACCAATTCGCCAGTATTAGAAGCGGAGTGAACGAAAGCGCAAACACGGTGAGAAGGACGTGGCGCGACAACATGATCCAGATCATCGCCGTCAGCGTCACCGATGCGGCCGTGGAGCCGATGAGCGTATCGATTACCCCCCAGGGGCCAAGACTGTCGTAGCTCAACCGATAGATTGCGTCACCCTGCGAGCGATCGCCGTGCCAGCCGAGACTCAGCGCCTGCATTTTGTCGTAGAGTTCGGTGCGAACGCGCAAGGTTCCGTTGTACTGGATGCGGTAGTTCAACATCCTACGAAGCATGAAGACGGTATCGCTCAGGATTCTAATAATCATCGCGACGAACGCCATTCCGAAAATTCGATTCAGTGTACCCTCACCGAACGGGGCAAGAAACAGTGTATGAATCCAGTTGGATTTCGGAGTTGGTGACAAAACCGTATCGACTAGAATCGCGATCGGCCAGGCGTTGAGAAGGTTCAAAAGCACCGATGCCCCGATTAAAAGCAAGAGTGTGACTATCAGCCATAAATCTTGGCGGAAGTAGGAAATAGAGCGCAGGACGATCCGCACCAACCAATGTTGGTTAATTAACGGCATCACCATTTTTGGTGAATTCTTCTGGCTCTTCAAACGTGCTTTGAATGGAAAATTCATGGATGTGCTGGATGCCTATAAGTAAGACAATGCACCAATTAGGAAGTTTCACCCCAGTCAGAGAAGCCAGAAATTAACTTTGGGTTTTCACCCCTGTTGTCAAGCAGGGCAGATGGAATGTGAGATTATTCGACTGGTGCAAGATGTAAGGTAGAGTTTCGTTGTTTAAGGGTAGCTAAATAGAAAGCGAGATCGCGTATGCTTCCTGGTGTGATGCGTAAGCGTTGCTTTCCCGAAAGCAGTCACAAAGTTGAAATAGTCTCAACTTTTAGTGCGGAACTTTCCCCAAGTGGTCGATCGCATCCAAGCAAAAACCCCATCAGTCGGGCAATAGGGCTAACGCCCTCGCCCAATAGATAACTACAATATTAGGGAAACCTTCAGTAAATCCAAAGCTCTCTGCGTTGCAAAGGAGCCGGCATCGTCAGTTGGTCGAAACTAACTGAAACCCGACGCAATTTAGGCTAGACTCGATTTTTAGCGATTGTCGATAAATTTGTTATTAACGTCCGAAAACTGGGAACTGGAAAACCCTCAGAAGTAAATTTTGTTGAAGCTTTCCGTTTTGCTGGAGTGGATGGCTTAACCACAACAACCATCGGCCCCGAATCAGAAGCATTCAACTGCTCCTCATCCTCGAACAACGACGACGGACGGTAATCGTTGACACATATTCCCTTCTAAGTAATAAGCTAACACAGATAAAAACAGGTGTGCAAGCACCACCATTCGTTGTATCGCTCGCAACAACACCCACAGCATCACTAATAGGGGAAACACCACCCACACAACCAACACAGGAAACTGCATTGCCAACTGCAACACCACCTGGGCCGGAAGCATTAGCACCAGAACCAGTTTCCATTCAACTAGACAGATACATTTAACCCGGTAAATCCCGGACGCTCGCCAGGAATAACCGTGTATGGCAAGATAGAGAAAGCAGCAAGCTCTCCTATCAAGGAGGTATCTCTCAAAGCTTTCAACAAAATATTGAAAGCACCGTTTTTGTCTCTGTCCAGAGTGTGTCCGCACTCTGGACATTTAAAGACTTTAGACCCGCCTAATTTAGTATGGACCTGTCCACACTTTGAGCAGGTTTTTGATGTGTACTCTTCTGTTACGTCTACTACAACACCACCGTGCTTAAATGATTAAAATCTTACACCTTTCAGACATTCACATGGGTAGCGGCTTTTCCCACGGCCGGATTAATCCAGAAACCGGTTTAAATACGCGGCTGGAAGACTTCGCCGCGACGCTGAGCAAATGTATGGATAGAGCAATTTCTGAACCCGTAGATTTAGTCATATTCGGCGGCGATGCTTTCCCGGATTCGACGCCTCCACCGTTTGTTAAAGAGGCTTTTGCTCGCCAATTCAGCCGCTTGGTTGACGCGCAAATTCCGACAGTTTTGCTAGTAGGAAATCACGACCAACATTCTCAGGGACAAGGCGGCGCGAGTTTGGGAATTTATCGGACTTTGGGAATACCTAAGTTTATTGTAGGCGATCGCCTGGACACTCACCTGATTCAAACCCGCAGCGGGCCCGTACAGGTGGTAACATTACCTTGGTTGACTCGATCGACCTTAATGACACGTTCCGAGACTGAAAGCCTGTCTATGGGCGATGTTAACCAATTATTAACCGAAAAACTGACGATCGCAATGGAAGGCGAAATTCGCCGCCTCAACCCCGACATACCAACCGTCCTTTTAGCGCACTTAATGGCAGATAAAGCCAGTCTGGGCGCCGAACGTTTTTTAGCAGTTGGCAAAGGTTTTAACATTCCCGTTTCCATGCTAACTCGCCCTTGTTTTGATTACGTTGCTCTCGGCCACGTTCACAAACACCAAAATCTCAACGCTTCCAACAATCCGCCAGTAATTTATCCCGGAAGTATCGAACGAGTTGACTTTAGCGAAGAGAAAGAAGATAAAGGTTTTGTGTTAGTTAATTTGGAACGGGGGAAAGCAGAGTGGGAATTTTGCACTTTGCCAGTGCGGGTGTTTCAGACTATTAAAGTGAATGTTTCCGAATCAGAAAACCCGCAAGCTGAGCTGGTGAAAGCTATTGGGAAGAAGGAGATCGCAGACGCGGTTGTGAGATTGATCTACCAATTGCGATCCGAACAATTAGATTTAATCGACAACGCAGAATTGCACACACTTCTGGGCGAAGCGCACAGCTACACAATCCAGCCGGAATTAGTCAGTCAGTTAGCGAGGCCCCGGTTGCCAGAATTGAATGCTAATAATAGTATAGAACCCTTAGAAGCTTTGAAAACTTATCTGGCAAGTCGCGAAGATTTGAAAGATGTTGCGGAGAGTATGTTGGAGGCGGCACAGGGTTTGTTGGGCGGCGCGGAGGAAGTTTTGGTTGAATTTTAGGTACACCATGACTAATTTGTCTGTAACACTCAAGGATGCTAATTCTAATTTGAGGTTTCACCAGAGGGAAATATGAGAATCAATAAAATTTCTGTAACCAAACTTTTTGGAGTTTTTAACCATCAGGTTTATTTCAATATGGAAGATAGAATTACGCTCGTTCATGGACAGAATGGAATTGGTAAAACAGCCTTACTCAGGATAATTAATGGATTTTTTAATTCGCGTTATTCAGAACTTCGCAGTCTCCCTTTTGAACAATTTCGAGTGGATTTTGATGATGGCAGTCATCTACTAATAGCTAAATTTATCGAATTGACCGAAAGTTTGATTTTTCAATTTTTACAACCTGATTCCAAACCCGAAACATTTTCATTGAATTTCTTACTAGATTCAAAGCTAAGTGTCCTAGATTCGGCTATCAGAAAATTACGGCTATCGAATGAAAAAATGCTAAAAGATATAGATATATTTCAGAAAAACCAATCCTTAGAAAATATTGACGATAGCTTTGATGACTTACTAGATGAAGATTTAGAGAGAATCAAGGAAGAACCAAAGTGGCTATCACAAATAAAAAAATCTATCGATGTTCGTTTCATAGAAACTCAACGTTTGTTAACTCACTCAGATGTTCCCAAAGCACAGGGAGATATGAAACACCCATCAATGATTCCATCACTTGATATATATTCTCAGGAACTTGCAGAAGAGATCCAAACAAAGCTAGCTGAATATGGTGCATTGTCTCAATCTCTTGACAGAACTTTTCCGGCAAGAGTTGTTAACAACAAAATAACGTCTGAGTTGACAGAAGAAACACTTCGCAATAAATTAAATGAAATTGAAGAACAGCGTTCTCGTCTCATAAAAACGAGTCTTTTAGAAGGAGACGAGAATTCAGATTTTCAATTGCAACAACATATCGATCTAACAACCAAAAATATCTTATCCGTCTATCTTGAAGATGTCGAAAAAAAATTCATGGTCTTTAACGAAATTGCGGCAAAAATAGAGCTTTTCCAACGAATTATTCAACAGAAATTTCGTTATAAGAATATGAATATCAGCAAAAAAAACGGTTTTACCTTTACGACTGCTGACGGCAAACCTTTATCACCCACCGATTTATCTTTCGGGGAACAGCACGAATTAGTAATGCTTTACCAGTTGTTATTCAAGGTCAAACCTAGTTCGCTAATTCTCATTGACGAACCAGAACTTTCCCTGCACGTAGCGTGGCAAGTCGAGTTTCTCAAAGATTTGCAAGCAATTATCAAACTGGCCGACTTTGATGTGTTGATCGCAACTCATTCTCCAAGTATTATAGACGATCGCTGGGATTTGACAGTGGAGTTAAAAGGGCCAGTTGAATGAGAGAATACATTACCCCTAACTACATTGCCAACCAAATTCGTCTGCTGAGAAATCAACCTCAATACACTGAACATTCTTTTCTAATTGCTGAGGGAGATACAGATGCACGACTCTGGAAAAACTTAGTAGACTCGACAAACTGTCGTGTGGAAATTGCCCATAATAAGGATAATGCTGTGCAAGTGCTAAATATCCTTGAAAAAGATAATTTTGCTGGTGTGTTGGCTGTCGTTGATGCTGATTTTTGGATACTAGAAGGTGTTGTTAAATCTAGCCCTAACTTACTATTAACCGACACTCATGATCTGGAAACTATGCTGCTGAAGTCGCCAGCACTTGAAAAGGTGCTTTTGGAACACGGATCGGAAGCAAAAATTAATAATTTTGCTAAAGATATCCGCCAGACTTTATTAGAAAGTGCCAAGATTATCGGTTATTTGCGATGGGCTTCGCTGAAATTTAATTATTGTTTGAAATTTGAAGGTTTAGCTTTTAATAAATTTGTAGATGATAAAACCTTGGGACTAAATGAATCGAAGTTGCTTCAAACTGTGAAAAACAACTCTCAAAAGCCGGGACTTGACGAACCGGAAATTAGAGCAAATATGGATAGCTTAAAAACAGATACTCAAGATATGTGGTACATTTGTTGCGGTCACGATATGATTGCTATTTTGTCGATCGCACTTTGCAAAGCATTAGGTTCCTGTAACTCTAAGCAGGTTGAACCCAATGTACTAGAAATAAATTTAAGGCTAGCCTATGAGTCTGCTCATTTCCGGCTGACTAAACTTTATATAGCTATTCAGACATGGGAACAAACTAATCAACCGTTTCACGTGCTACCTAACCTGTAACCTCCACATTCCCAAAAACTTCCCCTACAACCAACCGAGTTCCATTGGCAAAATCCACCCCAGACTGCACCTTTTTCCCCGCCAACTGCACCTCCCGCAATAATAATAAACCATCACCGGTTTGGACGATCGCACCCAAACCCTTCACAACCTTAACCACTTCCCCATTTGCGCCCGACAACTGGGCTAAAACAGGCCATTCGCGTTCCAAAACTCTCAAATCCGCTGGCATTTGCAGCCAATATTCCGGCCCGACGGGTACAGTAGCTATCACCTTCAGAGAATTGCCACGAAAAGTCGTCGTGCAATCCGGGAAAAAGCCCCTAACTTGATTGTGAAGGGCGATCGCACTTTTCGACCAATCCAGCACATAATCCGCACTCTTAATCATCGGCGCGTAAGTCGCCTCAGCATCATCTTGAACAACAGCTTCAATTTTGTCGTCTCTCAATTTCACCAAAGTTTCCACCAACAAATTCGCCCCAACTTCCGCCAACCTATCCGCCAAAGAATCAGCATTATCCAACAGTGAAATACCAGCAAAATCCTTCAACAGCATCGCCCCAGTATCCATGCCAGCATCCATCAGCATAGTAGTAATTCCTGTTGTCTTTTCCCCGTCAAAAAGACAGCGCTGAATCGGCGCGGCACCGCGATACTTCGGCAAAATTGAACCGTGAACGTTAACGCAAGCCAAACTAGGAATATCCAGAATTTCTTGAGAAAGAATTTGGCCGTAAGCCACCACCACAAACACATCCGCCTCCGCTTCCTGCAACTTAGCAAGCGTTTCCGCATCCTTCTTAATTCGGCGCGGCTGCCAAACCGGGAGACTGTGATTTAAAGCCACATCTTTTACAGGTGAAGGCATCAATTGATTCCCTCTTCCCCGGCGCTTGTCCGGCTGAGTCACCACACCCACAACCTCAAATTCTGGGTGACTCAGCAAACTGGATAAAGTAGGAACAGCAAAATCGGGAGTGCCAAAAAATACAATTTTCATAAATTTTTACTTATTTCGTACAGTACAATAATAACAACCAAACTACGCCATTAATTCATCCACCGCCACCCTAAATCCTGCCAAAACAACCTGAGTTGTCGCCACCTCACCTGGCTTGAACAAAACCACCTGACTTTGAGTAATTACTAACACCCAACTACTCTTAGGAAACAGCAGCCAAACTTCCAAACATCCCGATTCTAAATACTCCTGTGCCTTAGCAAAAACATCATCAGCAAAATCGCTAGGCGAAACAATCTCAGCTAGCAGCGGAAAACTCTGGGGCAAAACAGAAAACTCCCCAACTTGCGCCAACAGTTCAGGAGTAATATAAGATACATCGGGTATCCGCCCTTTTTTCATAGTTTGACAACTAACTTCCACATAAACCTCGCCCCCTTGGCCGCTTGAGATCATGTAACTTCTCCAGTAATAATCTAGCTTTGATTGAATGCGGCGAGTTTTTGCAGTCATTCCCGGTTTCCCCACTACTTCTCCATTTACAAATTCTACAGGATGTTTGACTATAACTTTACCGTCCGCCCACTCCGTCCCGTCAGGAGGATTTTGCATCCATTCTTCCAAAGTTAAATCTAACTGTTCTACACTAGGAATTATCATGGGATTTACAGTTTTTAGTGTTCATCTGAATCTTATCATATCTGTCAGAGCATGGGAAGCCCGTCGAATCTCCTGCTGAAACTCAGCCGCAGCTTATTTGCCGACACCGCAGAACAAGAAAAATTCATTCATGCCGTTACCAATCTCCAAGCTTTTAATCCTGCTATCTTGTGGCTGCAACCAAAACCAACAGGAAACCCATTTAATCTCGAAATTCCCGTTTCTTGGCAACCGGAATTTGTAGCTAGACTAGCCTTAGAATCCCAACCGGGAAAACATTCCTTACATCAAGCCGGACATTACTACTGTCTCGACTTTTCCTCAATCTTCGCCGCCTCCACATTGTTAACAATACCGCAGCCAATCAAACTAATCTTAGATATGTGCGTCGCCCCCGGACGCAAAAGTGTCTTTGCCTGGAAAACATTAAAGCCAGAATTGCTCTTGTGCAACGAAGTCATAGGCAAACGCATGGGAATGCTGATATCTAATTTAAGACGCTGCCAAATTCAACCATCCGCCGCCGCCAACGCCGATTCAAAAATACTTGCCGAAAAGATGCCACAAACGGCTAATTTAGTAATAGTGGATGCTCCTTGTACTGGTCAATCACTCTTAGCAAAAGGAGACAAAGCACCAGGCTGCTTTCATCATGTCACCATCAACAGCAATGCCAACCGCCAAAAAAGAATTTTAGCCAATTCTGCTAAAATTGTAGCGCCCCAAGGTTATCTTGCATACATGACCTGCACTTATTCCACGGCAGAAAATGAACAAGTCAGCGAATGGCTGTTAAGCAAATTCCCCGAATTTGGGCCAGTCATTGTTCCTCATTTAGAAAAATATCGATCGCACGTGACAGAAATTCCTTGCGATCGGATGTGGCCGCAAGATAGACTAGGAGCAGGAGCTTTCACCGTTTTGTTTCAAAACACCTCGGATGGAGAGAGAAATCAGCTACCAGCAGATTTTCGAGATTTAGCTCGTTTTACTCTGTAATTATCCGCTTTTATTGAAAATGATTTTATCTCAATTTGCCACAGCAATTTACCGACAGCTACACAATGCGACCGCAACATTTTTAAATTCTCTGAAATACAGTAGGAACAAGGCACTGCCAAAAGGTGACAAATTAACGTTAAACCGACCGTATCTATTGTTTGTATCGAAGTCTAGATCCCCCCTGACCAAGGGCGGGCACGGGGGCACCGCCCCTACTAAGGGAGGGACAAGAAATATTCTCAAAGTCCCCATTTTCAAGGGGGATGTAGGGGGATATATACTCGACGACAAGCGAGATTTATTATGGGTTTGGGTCTTAATTGGTCACGCATTGGGACTGCCGTGTACCTACTCACTTGAAAACCGCTATCGACTGCAAACCAAACGTGCAGCCTGCATTTTCCTAGCTTTAAGTTTGCTAATATTAAGCGGCTGTCAAAACAGCACAACCCCAGCCTTAAAAAGCGGCGAACCCATCGAACTCACACTGTGGCACGGCATCAATCCCCCGCCCAATCGCGACGTATTTCAAACCCTCACAGACCAATTCAACAAAACGCATCCCAACATCCAGATCAAACCAGTTTACATCGGTCAGCCCGACCAACAACTACCAAAAATACTCACAGCAATAGTTGGAAATGCACCGCCGGATGTGCTGTGGAATGGCCCCTCAATTGCAGGAAAACTAGCAGAACTCGACGCAATCGAACCCTTAGAAAACTGGCTCGACAAATCGCCCCGGAAAGCCGAAATCGACCCGGCTCTCTTCGAGTCAATGGAACTTGGCGGACACACTTTGTCAGTTCCCCTAGGCACAAATAACGTCGCCATATTTTACCGTCCCAGCTTATTTGCAGCAGCAGGAATCAAAGAAGTGCCACACAATTGGGCCCAATTAAAGCAAGTAGCCCGATCGCTCACGCGAGATACCAACGGAGACGGCCGCACAGACCAACACGGCATAGTGCTCCCCCTAGGCAAAGGAGAATGGACAGTATTTACCTGGCTGCCGTTCATGTTCAGCGCAGGCGGCGAACTCAAAGGCGAAATACCTCAAAGTCCTGTACCCCAAATAGATAATTCCGGTTCTCACGCTGCCTTAGAATTGTGGAGCGACTTGTTAAAAGAAGGTTCAGCAATATTGTCAGCACCCGAACGCGGTTACGAACTCGACAATTTCATCGCCGGGAAAGTCGCTATGCAAATCACCGGGCCGTGGACGCTAGCACAGTTGCAGCAAAGTGCGATCGACTACGCAGCAATGCCTTTACCCATCCTCAAACGCCCCGCAGCCGTCGTAGGGGGTGAAAACCTATTTTTAATGAAAACCTCGCCAGAACGAGAGCGAGCAGCCCTAGTATTCTTAGAATACGTTATAGGTGAAGAATTCCAAACAGCATGGGCATTGGGAACAGGTTACTTGCCCATTAACTTAAAATCGAGACAGAGCCAAGCTTATCAAAGCTTTGTGGAAAAAAACCCTATTTTGCGAGTATTTTTAGAACAAATGAACTCAGCCAGAGCGCGACCCATTATATCAGGTTACTCCCGCCTGTCAGAAAACCTCGGTCGCGCCATAGAGGCAACCCTTCTGGGCCGCAACCCCCAAGACGCCCTTAAAGAATCTCAAGAGCGTTTGACACTAACATTAGATATTGCAACAGCCAAAGAGAAATAGACAATAAAAAATCTTTTTTATTGCTGTAAATTATCCGCTTTCACTGTATTCGAGCGAAAGACTTGAAGCCTCGATTAATGGGTTAAAAATCTAGTGAAAATCACTACCACCTGCACTTCTAATCAGAAACCGTGTTTCTTGCCCCCGACTTACCTAAAAGCAGAGATTTTACGTCGCTGTTATTGGTATTTTAGGTATTTTAGGTATTTTAGGTATTATTGAGCACCGTGCAAAATGTTAGGGTGAATTGAGTTACGCTCGCCCGACACAAAAAGACACCCGCTGTCGCTCGGTAATAAATTTTTAACAAAAACCAAAAAATTACAAACCAATTGCTTAGCCATTAGAGATATATTTACAAAAAAGCAATACTCCCGAAATTCATGGGCAGATTTGATAGAACAAAAAAACCGCTCACTCAACGGCCCCACAAAAAGTTAGCTCAAAAGCTTCTCTCACTACCTACCACCCATGACCTAATAGAAACATTTTCTCTACCCTCTGCCTGTCCCGTGCCACATACTGAGACCCCAACAACCGTCCACCTTTTCCCCAAACGACCATGCAGACAAAGTTCCTTAACGCAATCAAAGGACATTCCTGGCGGTACTTCCTCGCAGTAGGCGCGATCGCCCTGGTCTACTATTGGGCGTCGGAATTCGCCATTTCCACCCTCACCCTCAGTTCAGAAATTTACCCGATGTGGCCAGCAGCAGGAATTGCCCAAGTCGCCCTGCTGCTGTTTGGGCGGCAACTGTGGCCGGGAATCGCGATCGGAGGCTTCCTGTTCAGCATGAGCGTACCGTCGGCCAACCTCGGCACGGCATTGATCTCGGCAGGCGCCAGAACCCTGCAAGCGTGGACGGGAACTTATCTACTCCAGGGCATTAACTTTAGCGCCCGGCTCGATCGGCTCAAAGACGTTTTAGGAATAGTCGGACTAGCAGCCTTGAGCTCTACCCTAATCAACTCCACCATCGGCAGCATCGTCGTCTGCCTGACCGGTTTATCTAGCTGGAGCGATTTTGGCACGATTTGGGGGACTTGGTGGGTGGGAGACGCTATGGGAATTTTGCTCGTCGCCCCGCTACTACTGACGTGGCAACAATGGCCCAAAGTCCCCACCCATCGCCAACAGATAGCTGAACGAGCGATTTGGCTGCTGCTGCTACTAGCAGTCGGCTGGCTCGTCTTTTGCTCCCGCACCCGCGCCGCCTACGCCCGCTATCCCCTCGAATACTTACCATTTCCCCTAGTAGTTTGGGCTGCCTTTCGATTCGGTCAGCGCTACACCGCCCTCTCCAACTTCATCCTCTGTGGCTTCGCCATCTGGGGTATAGCCCGAGGCAGCGGCCCCTTCCTCAAACACGCCAGCAGTATCCCCCAAGCGCTGTTATCCCTGCAAGCCTTCATCGCCGTCATCGCCGTCACCGGCTTAGTCTTAGCTGCCACCGTCGCCGAACGCCACCAAGCAGAAGCCTCCCTGCGCGCCAGCGAAGCCAGCCTCGCTAACGCCCAACGCATCGCCCAGCTAGGCAACTGGGACTTAGACCGCAACGCCCAGCAATTGCGGTGGTCAGAGGAAATTTACCGCATCTTGGGACAGGAACCGGGCACTTTTGAACCCAGCCTGGAAGCCTTCTTGAAATACGTACACCCTGAAGACAGAGAATTAGTCAAAACCTCGATCGAAGCCGCTTTATTTCAGCAACAGCCTTACAGCATCGACTACAGGCTCATACTCCCCGACGGTAGCAACCGCACAGTCTACGAACAAGCCGCCGTCACCTCCCTCTACATCACCAGCACCGTCCAAGACATCACAGACAGAAAGCAAGCCGAAGCCGCCCTGCGTTCTTCAGAAGAAAGATTTTCCAAGGCTTTTCACGCATCCCCAGTCGGGATCAGCATCTGCACCCTCACAGACGGATGCTTCCTCGATGCCAACGAAAGCTTTTTGCGCTCATTAGGCTGGCTGCGGCACGAATTTATCGGCCGCACTCCCAGCGACTTAGGAATGTTTGTCAATTCAGAAGACGGGGGGCGGCTCGCCCAGGTTTTGCAATCACAAAATTCGATCAGCAACCAAGAAATCAAAATTCGCACCAAAGCCGGCGAAGTGCGCGACTGGCTGCTGTCAGTGGAACTCATCCACCTCGGCAGCACTCAGTGCGTTTTAATCATGACCACCGACATCACCGAACGCTTGCGTTCCGAAGAATTCCGCCGGGCCGCATTAGCCGCCGAAGCTGCAAATAGATCCAAAAGCATTTTTCTCGCCAACATGAGTCATGAACTCAGAACCCCCCTCAACGCCATCATCGGCTATAGCGAGCTCCTGCAAGAAGACGCCCGAGACCTCGGTGCCGAAGAGTTCATCGACGACCTCCAGAGAATTAACACGGCCGGCCAGCACCTACTCGCGCTGATTAAACATATTCTCGACTTGACCAAAATTGAAGCAGGCCGCATCGACTTCGACCTCGAAACCTTCACCATTTCAACTCTGGTTGAGGAAGTAGTGGCCACGATCGCACCGATGGCACACAAAAATAGCAATATCCTAGAAATACAATGCCCCGATGATATTGGCTCGATGCACACCGACAAAACTAAACTCCGGCAGTCTCTGCTCAACCTCCTCAGCAATGCCGCGAAATTTACTTGCTCCGGCGCGATTACCTTCGCCGTTACCCGATCCGTCGAAATCCCCGCCGACGCTGCAAAGAAAGGCAAAAAACTTGGAGCGTATAGAGGAGGTGGCCAAGCTGAAAATAGCTTGTCTCTCTTATCTTCCGCTCAAGATTGGATCATTTTTACGGTAACAGATACCGGCATTGGCATGACTCCCGAACAGTTAGCCAGAATCTTTGAGCCTTTCACCCAAGCCGATTCCTCAACTACTAAGAAGTACGGCGGCACTGGTTTGGGGCTGACGATTACTAAGAAATTCTGCGAAATGATGGGCGGAGACATTACCGCATTCAGCGAGGAGGACAAAGGTTCTACCTTTACCATTCGGCTGCCAGCTATTTTCACCGACCTTTCGATCTCAACCGAAAATCCTGACCAATAATATTTTTTTACAGTTATTTTCTATGCCTGTAAATTTTATTTGCCTCCGCACTTGGCTGATTATTTCGGGAGCATCTCATATTTGTAAAAATACTTCTTCTGGCTCCTTCCTTCTTCTGGCTCCTTCCTTCTTCTTCTTTCCTTCTGCCTCTTTCCTTCTGCCTCTTTCCTTCTGCCTCCTGCCTCCTGCCTCCTGCCTCAAAACTCCAATTTCTAGCGGAGGGCTGCAAAGGTGAGATGCTCCCATTATTTCGCTAACAGATAGGGAGATTTTCCCCAGAATTTATCACATTATAAAGTAAGTTTTTTACGAGGTTTTTCTAATATAGAGTAATCTTAAATGAGTCGTATTTTTTTTACCCCACCCCAACCCTCCCCGAACCCGCTCGATCGGGAGTAATAAATTCACAAATGATGTAGGATTGCTATAGAGGTAGAAGATTAGGGCGGGTTAGATAACCCTAATTAATTGATGAGTAAATACGAAAAGTCCTGAAATCGTTTCGGCAGGCATGGGAATAATAATTTTTCCTGTCCAGTACCCGCGTCCGCGATCGTTTTTTGGGTCCCACCTAGTTTTTGAGGGTAAGTTCACTTGATTAATACTCCGAACAGTTTTTCTCTGGCCCAATGGCTGATTCTCGCTTGACTTTGCTCGACTGTGGATAATTAAATCAATGTCGGCTCCACGCCGGGATTGCATTTAATTCGACTTTTTTCTGCTCCTTGCCCCGCGTAACCTTATAGTATCGTTACCCAAACTTTCCTGAGTATTGACTTGATAAGATGATATTATTATTTTTGAGCGTGCTGCCGACATTCAGAGCATTGGTTTGTGGACAAGCCTTAAAAGTTCTGAGAATTAATATAATTAGCCGAGTTTGAAAGATTTTGGAGTGCAGAGATGATCCCCCGGCTTCTCAATAAAACCTGTCATAGACTTCGGTCGCGTGCTTGTTCCCTAACCGTATACCTACGTATATATATTATTAATTAAAAAGATATACTGTAGAAAGTTGCCTACCAAGCGCCAGAAAATATGCACCCCCACCTCCAGCGCCAACTCGAACACCTCGGTTTAGTCGGCGAGTCTCCCCCTCCCACTGCTGAGCAGTGGCAGCTTTTATTAGAGCAGGTAAGTTTTAGCTATGACGGAGCTCTGAGTCAGCAAGAACTTCAGCAGCAGGATTGCTTGAACTCGGAGACGGTGGCGCTCAAGGATTTAACTGACTCGCCCCAGTCCCCTCAAGACTCTCCAACAGCTTCAGAATTCGATCGACTGCGGGCGAGTGTCAACAGTTTGGGGGCGGGATTGTGTATCCTTGACGCGAAGGGCTGTGTAATCTCGGTGAATCCAGAGGCCGAACGCTTGCTGGGGTGGCGAGAATCGGAACTTGCAGGCGTTTATCTGCTAGAGCGCATCGGGAAGCAAAACAAAGGCAACAAATCCCAAGTTTTGACGGCTCCGAAACAGTCGCCCAGCAAGAGTGAAGATAGGCCGATCGCACCTACACTAGATTTACAACAGGCGATCGCTTCCGGTCAACCTTGCAACAATTGGGACGACGAGTTTTTGTGTCGCGACGGCAAGATTTTACCAGTTTCCTATTTTTTCCATCCCGCAGTTGAGGGCAGCGAAATATCAGTTTTGGTGTTTTTTGAGATTTTTGACATTAGAGAACACAAGCAATCGCTCTCGATACTGCAAGCAGTTCTAAAATCTACAGATGCAGGAATTCTGGCGGTTGACATCAACGGCAATATATGTAATTATAATCAGAAATTTCTAGAGATGTGGGGTTTGTCCGCCAGCCAAGGAAAGTTGAGCCGATCGAGCTTCGGCGCAGTCAAAAACACGATCGAAACAGGATTCCCCTTCGAGAGGGAACAATTAAAAGACCCGCAAGGATTTCTCCAAAACGTGCTCAAAGTGTCGGCCGATTCAGATACTCAAATCAGCGAATTATTAGAATTTAAAGACGGAAAAATTCTGGAATTAAATTCGTTGCCCTCAAAAGTCGGAGCGAAAACAGTCGGTAGAGTCTGGAGCTTTCGAGACGTTACCGAACTCAAAAAAGTAGAACAATCTTTGCAGTATCGAATAGAATTCGCTCAGTTGATTGCCCGTTTGTCAACCGATTTTATCAGCCAGCCCTTATCAGAAATAGATAAAAGCATCGATCGAACCCTGGAAGCGATCGCTACCTCGATCGGGTTTGACCGCAGTTACATCTACCTGTTATCATTCGACAAAACCCGCGCCGACAAAACCTACGAGTGGTGCGGCGAAAGCATTCCGGCAGTCAAAAACAGCACCGACAAACCAATAGACATTGCACAAATCCCTTGGATCGCAGAAAAGCTCGATCGCGCAGAATGCCTTTATATTCCAGAAATCGGCGAACTCCCGCCCCCAGCAATCGCCGAAATTGCCTATTTTATCGGTCAAAATCCAGCCCAATTCCAGACAGACTCCCCATCCCAAACAGTCAATCAAACAGCAACCGCCTCAATACCTTCGATTGGCGCTTCCCCCAATAATTTAGAATCACAAAAACCGCTAAAAAATATCCAATCGCTGATAATTATTCCCCTAATTTGTAGTGAAAACCTAGTAGGATTTCTCGGATTAGATGGCTTACAGCAAACAGCAGGTCGAGCAACCGAAATATCCCCACAGCTAAAAATGGTAGGAGAAATGCTCGCCAATGCCCTAGAGCGCAAGCGAGCAGAAGCAGCCTTGAGACAATCCGAAACAAAATACCGCAGCATCTTTGAAAACGCAGTCGAAGGCATATTCCAGACCACCTCAGACGGGCGCTACCTCAGTGGCAATAGCGCACTAGCCCGAATTTACGGCTACGAATCCTGTACCCAAATGCTCGCCGAACTCACCGAGATCAACCGCCAACTTTACGTAGACCCCAATCGGCGCGCCGAGTTTATGGCCCTATTGGGCGCGCGCCGCCAAGTGTCAAAATTTGAATCCCAAATATACCGCCGAGACGGTAGCACGATCTGGATTTCTGAAAACGCCCGCAGCATCTGCGACAAAAACGGCAGCGTTTTGTACTACGAAGGCACAGTCCAAGACATCACCGATCGCAAACAGGCAGAATCCGCCTTGCAGTCGGCCCTAGAAGCAGCAGAATCAGCCAACAGGGCAAAAAGCACATTTCTCGCCAACATGAGCCACGAACTTCGCACACCGCTCAATGCCATCATCGGCTACAGCGAAATGCTCCAAGAAGAAGCCGAAGAATTGGGCGATGAAGCTTTCGTCCCTGACCTAGAAAAAATCTGCAGCGCCGGCAAACACCTGCTGTCGATGATCGACGACATCCTAGATATCTCTAAAATTGAAGCAGGTCGAATGGATCTCTACTTAGAAACCTTCGACATCCATACCTTAATTGAAAGTGCTGTTGCCACGGCCAGGCCGCTGGTGGAGAAAAACGGTAATACCCTAGAAGTGTACTGTCCAGACAACCTCGACACCATGCACGCGGACATGACCAAAGTGCGGCAAGTGCTGCTTAACTTGCTCAGCAACGCTGCCAAATTCACACAAAACGGGAGAATTGCGATCGGAGTGGAAAGAATTAAAAATGAACAATTAAAAATGAAAAATCAAGAGGAATCTTCCGAAATTTTAATTTCCAACTCCGAATTTTTAAGTTTCCGTGTCGCCGACACCGGCATCGGCATGACACAAGAGCAATTGGAGCGAGTTTTCCAACCTTTCACCCAAGCTGATGCCTCGACTACCCGCGAGTACGGTGGCACCGGTTTGGGACTAGCAATCAGCCAGCGCTTCTGTCAGATGATGGGCGGCAGCATTGAGGTCAGCAGCACCTCGGGCTCCGGCACTACTTTCACCGTGCTCTTGCCCAGCGCCATCAAACAGCCGGAAATCCCCAACAATGTCCACGACAGCACTAGCCCTCCCGACGCCCCCGCTGTCGGCACGGTGCTGGTAGTTGACGACGACCCGATCTCGCGGGATTTAATCCAGCGCACCCTCAGTCGCCAAGGACTGCACGTAGAAGTCGCCGGCGGCGGCGAGCAAGCTCTCCGGCTCGCTAAGCAACTACGGCCAGACGCCATTACCCTGGATGTGATCATGCCCGGAATGGACGGCTGGGCGGTACTCTCAGCGCTGAAGGCAGATCCTGAGCTTGCCGAAATTCCCGTAATCCTGCTATCCTTTGTGGGCAACAAAAGCCTCGGCTTTGCATTGGGTGCCTCGGACTATCTCACCAAACCAGTGGACGGCAAACGGCTGGCTGCCTTGTTGAACAAGTACCGACGCGACCAAGACGGCGTTGCAAGTAACAATTTGACCTGTCAGATTCTAATTGTGGAAGATGACGTTGCCACGCGCGAAATACTGCGACGCATACTAGAAACACAAGGCTGGGCAGTAACGGAAGCTGACAGCGGACGCGCTGCTCTCGATCGGCTAAAAGTTGCTCGCCCGCACCTGATATTACTGGATTTGATGTTGCCAGAAATGGATGGTTTTGAGTTGATCGGGGAAATTCGCAAATCCCATTCGGGAGATCCTATACCGATTGTTGTACTCACGGGGAAAAACTTGACACCGGCCGAAAGCCAGCAGCTAAACGGCTACGTCGAGCGGGTACTACAAAAAGGAGTCTACAGTTGCGATACTTTGTTGCGCGATGTTCGCTCTATAGTAAATGACAGGCTCGATCGCAGGTACGACTCGAAAGGCAAGGAGAACACCAATGGCTAAAATCCTGTTGGTCGAAGATAACGAAATGAATAGGGATATGCTTTCCAGGCGTCTGGCCCGGAAGGGACATGAGGTCTTTATTGCTGTTGACGGTGCTGAGGGAGTGTCGATGGCGCTCGCGAAAGTACCGGATTTGATTCTGATGGATATGAGTCTGCCAGTGCTCGACGGGTGGCAAGCAACGCAGCAAATTAAGGCGGCTCCTGAAACTAGCAGGATTCCGGTGATTGCGCTGACGGCTCACGCAATGGCGGGCGATCGTGAAAAGTGTCTTGCCGCCGGCTGCAACGACTACGACACCAAACCGGTCGAGTTTCCCCGACTTTTGGGTAAAATTGAAACGCTTCTGAAAGAGGCCCTGACATGAAAGGTGACGAGGGCAGCGTGCTGGTTGTTGACGACAATGAGGTAAACCGCGATTTGTTGGCCCGCCGACTTCAGCGTCAAGGCCATCTGGTGACTGTTGCTGAAGATGGTCTCCAAGCTCTGGAAATGTTGCGAAGCGTTCCTTTTGATTTGGTTCTTCTAGACATTATGATGCCGCAAATGAACGGCTATCAGGTGCTCGAAAGTCTGAAGGCGGACGACAATTTGCGCTACATCCCGGTGATTATGATTTCGGCGGTGGACGATATCGACAGTATCGTCCGGTGTATAGAGTTGGGGGCGGAGGATTATCTTTCTAAACCGTTCAATCCGGTATTGCTCAAGGCTCGGATTAGCGCTTGTCTGGAAAAGAAGCGACTGCGGGATAAGGAACAGGCGTATTTACATGAATTGGCCCAGGAAAAGGAAAAGTCCGAGCGTTTGCTGTTAAATATTTTACCGAAGGCGATCGCACAGCGCCTCAAACACGGGGAAATTACGATCGCAGACAGTTTCGCTGAGGTGACAGTGATGTTTGCCGATTTGGTCGGTTTTACTAAGCTTTCGGCTCATTTATCGCCGGCCCAATTGGTGGAGTTGCTCAACGAGATTTTTTCGGCTTTTGACGAGTTGGCCGAGCGCTACGGACTTGAGAAAATTAAGACGATCGGCGATGCTTATATGGTAGTTGGCGGTTTGCCGACGCCCAGCGACGACCACGCCGAGTCGATCGCCGAAATGGCGCTAGACATTCAAGCAGCAATGACTAAGATCCGTACCAAGGGAGGTCAGCCGCTCAGCATCCGCATCGGCATCCACACAGGTCCGGTAGAAGCTGGGGTAATCGGTACTAAAAAATTTACTTACGATTTGTGGGGAGATACGGTAAATACAGCTTCCCGGATGGAATCTCAAGGCGTCCCCGGCAGCATTCAGGTGACAGTTGCTACCTACGAGCGCTTGCGGGGTAAGTACGTTTTTGAGGAGCGCGGCGTGATTCCAGTGAAGGGGAAAGGCGATATGATGACTTATCTGCTTGTGGCCCGAAACGCTTAATTAATCATTGGGCATTGGGCATCGGGTATCGGTAACTAATATCCACAGTCAACAGTCAACAGTCAACAGTCAACAAATCATCAAATGAGCGTAAATTCTAATCTCTTAATGTACGCCCAATGGGCGGGAATTCTGACAGTAGCTTTAGCTATTCTAACAGTTATAGCATTTATCTTCAAATGGGGTTTTCGCTTCCGATTGGTAGGAGTGACAAGCTTTATGGGAGTAATTGCTGCGAGTATATTTGGTCTGGGTTTGGGACTGTTTTCCCGTACAGAAATTCCTGGTGCAGTGCGCTATTCTTTAGTTTACGATACAGGCGGCGCTCAAACAGTAGTTACTGTGCCACCTACGATCACCGAATCGGAATTAGAAGCAACGATGCAGCAAGCGGCTGCGGATTTGTACTCTCCAGGGCGCTCTGGGCGGGGCAGAGACTACATGACCATCCGGGTTCGTACAGTGGTACATCCTGAACCGGGGCTGTCGCAGCCGCTGTTTTTGGGCGAGGTGAGACGATCGCTCGCGACTCGATATGATGACAAAATGGCGATCGAAATCTTCCCGGAAAAAGTTGCTATTCTGAAAAAATATCAAGCTTAAAAGATAGGGTGCAGCAGCATTCTTAGGAGTTACGCATGGGAGAGCTGAAACCGGGTTTTTTACAAAAATACTTCGTTGTAACGCGCAGATTCGGTAAAAAACCCGGTTTCTTTGGTCGTAGTGTGTAAGTGCTGAAACAAAAAATAAATATTATAAAATAAATATCAAATTATGACTCAAAATTCCGAAAAATTACTAACAGACCTCTTCAATGCTTGCAACCCATATTATCCTTTGCCAGCAGGCGACCCGCGATATGTTGACTGTCGAGAAGTGCGGGGAGATGACAATATTACTTTAGACTTGGGCCGCAATATTCAGCGTTCCCAACAGATGACTTGTCAATTGTATGCCGGACATCGCGGTGCGGGAAAATCAACCGAATTGCTGAGGCTAGAAAAATATTTAACAGAACAAGGCTATTTTGTAGTTTATTTCGCGGCTGACGAACAAGATATTAATCCCGAAGATACTGAATATACAGATATTTTGCTGGCTTGCACTAGACACTTGTTAGAAACAATTAAAGATGCTGACTCGAAACCTTTGCTCGATTGGATGAAAAACCGCTGGAACGATTTAAAAGATTTAGCTTTGACAGAGGTGTCTTTTGAAACTTTGAGCTTAGAAATGCAAATTGCTCAGTTTTCCAAACTGACGGCGAATGTGAGAACCGAACCGAGTCTGCGCCAAAAAATTAGAGAAAAAGTTAATCCCTACACTACAACGCTGCTTGATGCGCTGAATCAGTTTATTCGCGATGCTAAAAAAAAGTTGCCCACCCAATATTCACAACTGGCAATAATTGCCGATAATTTAGACCGGATTGTGCCGTTTTCTAAAGACGGAGGGGAACGCAGCAATCTCGACGAAATTTTTTTAGACCGCAGCGAACAACTCAAAGCTTTAGATTGTCACGTCGTTTACACCGTACCGATTTCGATGGTGCATTCCAACCGCGCGACCGATTTGAGCAATAATTATAATAATGCTCCGCAAGTTCTGCCGATGATTATGCTACGCAATCCCAGCGGTGAAATTAATCAAGCGGGACTTGCTAAAATGAAAGAGGTGATTGAGAAGCGGGTGAAACAAGTCGCTCCCCATTTATCTTTAGAATTAGAAACAGAATGGTTTGACACCAGAGAAACGCTTGAAAAACTGTGCTTGATGAGCGGGGGTCATGTCAGGAATTTGCTGTTGATGCTGCAAGAAGCTATAAATCGCACCCAAGAGTTGCCAATTACTGCAAAAGCGGCGCAAAGGGCGATTACGAACTTGCGGAATATTTACCGCAGAACCGCCCACAAAGATGACTGGTCAATTTTAGCGAAAGTATCTGTTTCTCGCCGGATACTTAATGACGAACAGCACCGCAATTTGCTATTTAACCGCTGTATTTTGGAATACCGATACTATGATGAGGATGAAGAAATGCAGAATTGGTACGACGTTCACCCGCTAATTAAAGGCATTCAGGAATTTAAGGAAGCAGTCGCTATACTTCAGCCATGACGCAAGAAATGATGGATTGGGACGAAGATTTGCCTCCAGCAGAACCGGAGGAAGAATATCGAGCTCTGGTACGCACTCTTAATCGGACAGACGGCTTTCGCTTGTTGTTTGTCGAGTGTACGCTGGCTGAGGGAGAACGCTGGATTGCTAGAGTTAAAACAGATATCCGGCCGCAAAAGATTGAGGTTTTAGCTCTGGAGAAGCCCGTTTATAACTTTTACAATCTAATTGAAGAGTTGCCCGAACGCGATCGAATCAATATTCTATTTGTCAAAGGCTTGGAATATTCACTTTATGAATACGAAAGAGATAAAAAAGCCCGTGGATGGGAAAGCGAGGATATTTACTTTTACAGTTGGCGGGGCGTGCCACCTGTTTTAGTTAATTTAAACCAGCAGCGAGAACGATTTCGAGATAATTTTAAAATTTGCTTTGTGTTTATTTTGCCTAAGTTTGCTGTGGATTATTTGATTCAGCGGGCGCCGGACTTTTTTGATTGGCGATCGAGTTTGTTTAATTTATCGATGGATGGAGAACGCTTGGAAGCGGAATCAATAAAAGCTTGTTCGGAAAGATGCAATATAGAAGATTATTTATCCTTAACTCCGGAAGAACAAAAACGGGAGCTGGTGAGGATTCAAACTTTAATTGACGAAGACGGGCAAACACAAGAACAAAAAGCTGAATTGTTTTACGAACAAGCTTTATTGTATCACTCTGCTGAACAATATGCAAAGGCGATCGCCTCCTACGACAAAGCCTTGGAAATTCAACCTTACAGACACGCAGCTTGGTACAATCGAGGCATTGCACTCGGTAACATAGGCAGGTTGGAAGATGGGATCGCCTCTTATGATAAAGCCTTAGAAATCAAACCCTACGACCACGAAGCCTGGTACAATCGGGGCATTCTACTCGGTAATATGGGCAGGTTGGAAGAGGCGATTATCTCCATTGGCTTATCTATTCAAAACTTGCAGCAAGTCATCAATCTGAACCCTGACAAATACCGAGAAATGGCAAAAACTGACTCGGGTTTTGACAGCCTGCGATCGCATACTCGGTTTCAAGCCTTAATTCAAGAATAGGGATTGACCCTTGGGCGGGGCGGGTTTATGAGATTGTCGGTTTTAGGCAATTATTGTTGGTAAAACCCGCCCCTACAGCATCAAAAACACTTTTCAACCGAAGCTAGCGGACACGATATGATATAAGAATTAGTAGCGAGGTAAAAGATGACTCAACTAAATGTAACCGTAACTAATGAGAGATTTACCGAACTCATCGCCCATGTCGAGGATACTGGAGAACGAATTGTCATAGAACAGGAAGGAAGGGCGATCGCTGCTATCATTACTTATGCCGATCTGAAGCGACTAGAAGCACTAGAAGCCGCCCTAATTAACAAAGCAAAACTCGAAGAATATGAATGGCTAAAAGCTGCGATCGCAAATCCAGCTTTTGATTCTCTGAGAGACTCAGCGGAAGATATCTACACTTTAGCTGATGGCTTGCCCTTCCACGACCCTGAATGGATTAAAACAGTAGCAATCCAGCCTGATTTTGGTTCGATCCTAGACCCAGAAGAAGACATTTATACCATAGCTGACGGTAAACCATTCCATGACCAAGGGTAAGATTTTCCTAGTACCGTTTCCCTATGATGATTTATCGGCAAACAAACTGCGTCCTGTAGCTTGCTTGACTCACCCTGTGGGAGCGCGACGCCATGTTATTCTTGCTTATATTACAAGTCGCTTGCCCACAAATCTACTGGAAACAGATATCGTATTAGAAGCTTCTCATCCCGACTTTCAGGCTTCGGGGCTGCGGGTGCCATCTACTATCAGGCTGCATCAACTGGTAACTGTTTCTACAGTGGTTGTTCAGCGTGAGTTAGGTGAATTATCATCAAATACACAGGCTCAAATTGCTGAAAAGCTCTACAATTTGCTAAGTCAGTGATCGCCGATAGGTGAAACTTATATCAGGACTTACGCAACTTTTAAATTTTTACTGTAGTTTAGACTAGCCAAAGATGAGAACGGTGGCAAAAGAAGAACTAGAGCCACCGCGCCGGGAGAGAATGAGA
>NZ_JAUBPT010000090.1:0-34336 GCF_036700905.1 Microcoleus sp. S13_C3
CCGCCCGTCCAAAAAGGACGGGCGGGACGCCCATCCCACTTTCAAGAGTGGAAGTTATTTAATTCTCATTCCTAAGCTAAAAAAGCTCTCCAGGTCGCCGCTAAAATAATCGCTGCGATCGCTCCTATGAGTGTATTAAAAAAATTTACTACCTCGTTAGTGAGCCACTCAAACTTTGATTGCACCGTCGCCCCAATCACGCTCTCGATGTTCGTGGCAATAAAAGCCGCAATAACACAAAAAACAATTCCTGTCAAGTCAATTAAACCGACGGCCCAACTCAAAAGCGCAATCAAAATTGAGCCGACAATACCCGCGATCGTTCCTTCCAAACTAACGGCCCCTTCCGTACCCCTAGGTACAGGCTGCAAGCTGGTAATCAAAAAAGTCCGCTTGCCGTAAGCTTTGCCGATTTCGCTGGCGCAGGTATCGGAAAGTTTGGTGCAAAAACTCGCCGCGTAACCCAGCAATAACAGAGAAATAGCATCTTGTGGCACAGGCATCTTGCCTGTCTCTCCTAAAACAGCCATCTTTGCTGTCTCTCCTAAAACAGACATCTTGCCTGTCTCTGCTAAAATAGATAATGCCAAAACTCCCAAAGCACAAAAAGTAGCGGTTAAAGCCGAACCCCAGACATTTTCTGGACCTCTGGCGCCTGAACGCTTTTCGGCTATGCCTTCTGCTTCTTTTTGGGCTTTGCCGATGCGGGTAACTCCCGATCCGACAAGAAAGTAAAACATCACGACAGCATAGCCTTGCCATCCCAAACAGCCCCAGATGAGGACGCCCAGCCCCCAGCCGTGAAATTGGCCAGCGGGAGTGAGCAATTTTTTAGGAGCTATGGTGGCGATCGTGAGTAAAACTGTATTTAGGGCGATCGCCACCAACCAAGGATTAGACCAAGATAAATAATTAAAGAACAATTCTGAATTCGGCATTTACTACCTCCATGAACCAAGTCTTATTTCATCTTGCCTTCCCCGTGACCGATATTGCCCAAACAAAAGCGTTCTACGTAGACGGGCTCGGCTGCGAACTAGGTCGCGAATCGCCTAATTCTGCGATTATGGGTTTGTGCGGCCATCAAATTGTCGCCCACGTCAGCCGCGAACCTTTGACGCCTCAGCGAGGCATCTATCCCCGGCATTTTGGGTTAATTTTTACTTCCGAAGCTGACTGGGAAGCGTTGTTAGAGAAAGCCCAGCAAAACAACTTAAATTTCTATCAAGAACCGAGACGGCGATTTGTTGGTTTGCCTACAGAACACCGCACTTTCTTCTTAGAAGACCCTTTCCACAATATACTTGAGTTCAAGTATTATTGTGAAGCTGAAGCAATTTTTGGCCGCAGCGAATACGCTGAAGTTGGGGATGCTGTTTGATTGCTGCGCGAAATAACAACCAGTTGCAGCATAAGCTGTTGGGCATCTAAATTGTCTTTTTGGGGCGGGCGAGACGCCCAACCCCTACTCCCCACAAGAATTTTCTTAAATTTGACTATACAATTTAAATGCACTTCAGCATATCAACTTTCGGATTGAATCAAATCACCTGCTGGTGGATGTCGCCCTATAGCTTTGTCAGCAGTACGAATATTAATAACTCTTTCTCGATTTAAGACTAATGCTGTAACTGTAGCTCGTCCAATTGTAGTTAAACCAACTATTGATAATCCATCCGCCGACCAAATAAAATGTTCGTTCCAGGTATCTTGTCTGGGATTAAACAATGGTACTTCTACACTCGACTGGGTATCTATGGCTGTAGTTTTATCGGATTTTTGACGGTTGCAATGAAAGCAAGCTAGTGCCAAATTGTCAATATTGTTACTCCCTTTTTTAGTGAGAGGAATGATGTGCTCGATCGTAAACTCTACATACTGCCATTGTTCGGAAGCATGGCAATATTCACACAGACAGTTGGCTCTCTGACGAACTTGATTTTGGATATTCTCAGGAATTTGACGGCGAGCTGACATTTCTATACTGTAGGCTGAATCTGGCCCAAGAAAAGATTGCGGACAGTTCGATTGACAAAACTGAGGTAATCGTCGATTTCTTCGTAAAGATTCAGTTCTTGGTCTTCTTCGGGATTGAGTTGCAAATTTTGTTGTTTTTCCAACAGTTCTTCTATGCGATTTTTGACTGTTGTAGAGGCTCGGAAAATCGGTATTCCTTCCACTAATTCAATGCGAACTGCTCCTTCTATAGGCAGAGTGTCTCGCAGCTTTTCCAGTTTTGGCAGGACGATCATAATTGTTGATTTTATGGGTGTCAATTAAGATTATATCAATAAATTTTAAATCCGTCTAGCTAGACTCGAAAAAACCGAATACCTAACCCCTACTTTTAAAAAAAATCGGGGTTTTCAAAGCAGAGCGTTTTACTTTACAGCCAGCTATTTATCAATCTTTAATGGTTCTGACAGTGCTTCAGCGACCGCTTTTAAACTGCTGGAATGCCTGGCCATCATGGCATGGGCGAAAACAGACAATTTTACTTCTTTAGCAGCAGATATTTGGGAACTAGAAGCCGGTACAATGATGAAATCCCAATCTGTCCAAATCGAAGTAAAATTAAGCTTTTCCAACAAAGCCGCATCTCGATTTAAATCTTCCAGAAAAGCACTGCCAGGACGCATTTGGATGCAGCCTTTTCCCCAGAGAGTGTAAGCCATCCAAGTACCGCTGTGAGGAGAAGATATGGCAATAAAGCGCTGCACTCTGTTAATGCCGCCTAACCTTTGCAGGTAGTAGCGAGTTACTAAACCGCCCATGCTCAATCCTACTATATCTAGATGCTGTTCGGGCGCAAAGGTTTTGTTTATATAATCTGCTATTTGTTGGGCTAATTCGTCTATGCTGGCGTTGCCCCAATGGGGCGAGAGATTGAGGGTGTAGACTGACCATCCCAGTTGGGTCAGGTAGGCAGACATTTTGTGAAAAATTCCCGATTTTCTGAAGATTCCGTGAATGAGCAAGACTGGGTTGCGGCTGAAATTGCTATTCATTTTTAAGTGGGAATTTTATTTTCTATAGGTGCTTTCAGTTCTTCAACTAATGCGTTAATACTTAGGGGTTCTGTCACCATTTGGCGGTGCAGCAAAACGTTGACTTTAACTTGTTTACCTACTGGCATTTGGGAGCTGTTCGCCGGTACAATCATTATGTCAAATGGCGTCCACATTGATGTAAAGTTTATGCGTTTGAGCATTGTCACATCTTGATTCAAATCGCGCAGCAAGCCACTATCGGGGCGCATATCCAGGTATCCTGGTAGGCGTAGGGAATAGGCGGTGAGGGTGCCGTGGTGGGGGGAAGATAGGGTGATGAAACGCTGTACGCGGTTGATTCCTCCGAGTCGCTGGACGTAGTAGCGGCTGACGATGCCGCCCATGCTGTAGCCTACTATGTCTAAAGATTGTTCTGGATCGAAGGTTTCAGAGATGTAGTCTGCGAGTTGCTTGGCCAGTAAGTCGAGGCCGAGGCTACCGTCGTTGGGGGTGAGGTTGAGGCTGTGGACTGGCCATCCGAGTTCGGTGAGGCGGGCGGACATTTTGCTGAAAATCATCTTTGTGTCCCAGATGCCGTGTATCAGGATGACGGGATTGCGATCGAGCGAACTGTTCATTTGAAAAGAAAATTGCTTGCTGATTACAGCATAAATCACTCCCCTAGGGAGTTTTACCCCTACTAGGACAGCTAGGGAATCGGATCGAGGTACGATCGACCATTAGTGAGAATCCCTAACAAATTCTGAGATACTTGTAAATAAGTGCAAAGCAGTGCGAGTATTTATACCTAAAATTTGCTTTTATGAGCGAGCTGAGATACAGCCAAATGTAAATTTTGATGAATAAATGTAGACAAAAGTTGCCTTAGCTCGTAATCTAACTTTGTTGACAAGCTTGTACAAATTTCTCTAAAAGAACAAAAGGAGTAAGTCTAATGTTTGGTTTTATCAAAAATTTCTTCGGCGGTATTTTCGGCTTTTTCGGCAGACTGTTGGGCTTGAAAAAGTCTGAATATTTCCTAGATTTGGGCGAATCGGGAGCGAAGGAACCAGCAAAAGTTGCGCCGGCCAAGGCTGAGCCTGTTGCGATCGGATCGACAAAAGTTGAGCCTGTTAAGTCTGAGAAGTCTGAGAAGTCCGAACCTGCTAAGAAGGCTAAGGTAGAGAAAAAGTCTAAGAAAGACAAGGAACCAGTCGCTAACGTTCCTGCTAATAATGCGGAAGCCGTGAAGGTACCTGCTGCGGCAGCAACTAACGGGAAAGTGCCGAGTCAAGCTGAACCGAATCGGACTTTTGCTCCTAATAATTTAATGCCGACACCAACTGGAAGTCGTCGCACCCCCGGCCCTAGCATGAACAATTTCCGGGAAATGGCTCGTCAGGTGAAAACGAAGTAGGAATTTGGGAATTGATAATAGGGAATTGGGCATTGGATAACTCCCAATGCTGGCGTTAAAAATAAAAAAATGGTATTACTCATTTTTAATTTTAACTCTTGGTTCTATTCCCTATTTTCTTGGTTTCTGAGGAAGGCTAATCCGCTGTATAGCTGAAAAGCTGAGTCCCAAGGAGTTTCGGATTTGCGCTCGACTTCTATATGAGATTCGATCTTGCTCAACATATTAGTGTAATCGAGCACTGTCTCGGCAAAGGGCGTAAATTCTGACCAAGCTGTAACGTCAAGTTGGCGATCGAATATTTCCAATAAGTGATTCCAGTTAATTCGGGTGGTACTTTGAGGAATTTGTTGAGAGTTTGTGACTCTGGATGTTTTGTTTTTCTGGTTCGGTGAAGTGGGGAGATCAGCAGAAGCTTTGGTGAAGTCAACTCCTTGTTGAAATTCGTAACTTTGGTCGCAAATTCGCAGAATGCAGTTTCTGCTGGGAATGTGCAAGTCACAGATTTGAGCGTAATCTTGCCTGATTTCTCTGTGGCGAAATTGCTCGGTTCTTCGGTTGGGGGAGTAGTCCATGACTTCGATGAACATCGGCAACAAGCCTTCTACTCTTTGGCTAACTTCTGACCAGCTAAATTCGATCGCACCGAGTCGATCGAATTTATCTTTGCAAACAACGGCTGGGGAAGAAAGAGACTGGAAGTGCTGCACTCGGAAGATTTGGATTTTTTGAATATCGCTTAGGGTTGCCCAAAATACGGGAATGCCGGCGTTGAGGAGTTCTTGACCATAAATTCGGAGTTCGGCAATGGGGCCAGTTTTGTAGAGTCTCCAGCCGCGGCTTTGGATTTGCATCCGGGTTGTGTAGGCGTCGATTTTAAAGATTCTGCTGATATTTTGAATGGCGGCGGGTTTGTTTTCGGGACTCACGGGTTCGAGGATGAGGAGTCCTGGTTCGAGGTTGCTGGGGTCGTTTTTCGCGGTTTCTATGGCTTGTTGGCGAAGGTTTTGTTGTGCGATTTCAATCCGTTGAATAGCTTGGCGGGTTTGGGAGACGATTTTGGGGTTGGTGATGTCGCGGAGTATTTGTTTGTAGGTTGTTTGGGCTTTTTCGAGATTGTTGGTGAGTTCGTAGTAGCGGGCAATATAGTATTGTACCCACGGATTTTCGGGGGATTCTTTTTGTAGTTGTTTGATGAGTTGGGCAGCTTGTTTGTAGTCTTTACCCTCTAGGGCGGCGGCTATTTGGTTGATGTCTGTCATGGCGGTTGCGGGAATGGCGTTGTTTCTATCTTGGCTGATGTTGGGTTGGTTCCGCCAGTGGTTAACAATTTTTGCTGTTGTGTTAAGTTATAGATAAGCTGAAGTGCATTTAAATTGTATAGTCAAATTTAAGAAAAGTCTTGTGGGGAGTAGGGGTTGGGCCAGAAAGCCCGCCCAAAAAATACAATTTAGATGCCCAACAGCTTATGATATGCCGGAAAGAAACAATGGTGGAACAAAAAGTAACTTACACGCTTGAAGTCAATGGTAAGTTTATTATCATTGAAAATGTTCCTGCTAGAGTGTGTTGGGAAACGGGAGAGCGATTTTTTTCACCTGAAACTGTGGAACAGTTGCAGAAGATGATTTGGGAAGAGAGAAAGCCTATTAGGGTTATTGAAAAACCTGTTTTTGAGTTTGCTTAGCACTTGGTTTAAATTGAGTTAAAGCTGATTGGAATTGACGCTTAATGTGTAAGTGCCTTTGCTTGTGCGATCGCCTCCTTTGACAACTATTTTATAAGTGCCGTTACTAGGCAATTTTACGGTGAGTTGAGACTCTCGGCGATTCTGGGAGTTACCTGTTTTTTCGGCAATATTTTTGCCGCTGGTGTCGAACAGTGCTATGTTGTGGTCGAATGCTCTGCTTTTGAGGTCGATCGTAATAGATTGACCTGCCCCTCCTTGAAAGGTGTGTTCGCTCTTGTCGCCGTCTTTGAGGGTTCCCCGCTGCTGTAGGATGGAAAGGGAGGTGAGTTTTGGACGATCGACATTGCTCAATTCTAAGCCGTAATTGGTCATGGGTACATCGAGGCCATTTCCTTCTCGGACTACGATGATAAAAGCTGTTTTGTTGTTGATATCTCGGACTATTTTGTCAATAAATTGGGATTTTATTTGTTTTGCTGTTAGAGGTTTAGGTTGGTTGAAGTTGGGTTTTGAGGTACAGAAAAGCACGCTTCCGTCTAGATAGCGGGCGGCGTATAACCAATAGTTTTGACCGTTAGTTGTAAATTCGTTTCTGCTAAAGATAGTGAATCTTTCAAGTTGCGGTAGTTGCTGATTGCGCTGGCAATTTTTATCGATGTAGATTTCGTTGGCTGATGGCTGTCGCTGCGCGAAAACTGCTGGTACAGTGGTGCTTACAATTGCTGAGATGAGGGTGAGGGTGAAGGTGAAGGGCGATCGGCTTTTCATAAATACTTGTTTCTCTTTATGGTTGTCAGGTTTTGTACGCTGTACTTCCTATTCTATCTCTGTTTTAAATACTCTTCTAGTTCCGCAGTGCGCTGTTTCGTCATCCGATCCAAACATTCATTGAGGAAACCTCCATAACCCGTACCGCCACGACTTTTATAAACTTCAAATTCACAGGTTTTATCTCTTAACTGAATCCATCCTAATTGTGCTTCGGAAAGTAGCGATCGCTCTTCTTCGCTCAATTGCGACATCAGTTGTTTGTAAACCTCGTTCAGTCGTTGATCCGAGACCTCATACTTCAACCGAATACAAGTTCTGACTTGTGCATCTCCTTGCGGGCGATCGCAATTAATCTGTTGAGCAATGGGAAAGATCGGAGATTGTGCAGAAACTGATGTTGTACTGATTATTGCTACAAGCGCGTTAAGCGAAGCTATCACGTAGGGAATCGACCAAAAGAGCGATCGACCTTTCCTCAACTCTATTTTCATTCCCCCTCAACCCACCTATTTTATGAATTATTTGTTATTTGTTTATATTAGCACTTCTCAAATGCCGCTCCAACTAAAGACAAAGCCACAATCGGTGCTGTCACCGCTCTTAAAATTCTACTCCCCAAAGATACAGCTTCAAAACCAAATTCGATCGCCCTTTGCACCTCACCTTCAGTCCATCCACCCTCCGGCCCAATAGCAATCACAATCGATAATTCTCCCCTAGCCGGGGGCGGGCACGGGGGCACCGCCCCTACAAAGGGGGCCTGGGGGGGTTCTAATTCTTGCTCCCCCCTTACCAAGGGGGGCTGGGGGGGTTCTAAACCAGTCAAACAATCCCACAAATGCCGATTGTCTCCGCGAGCAACACAAATAAATCGATATTTTTGACCGCAATCTTTCACAGCAAATTCAAACGAAACAGGCTCTAAAATCCTCGGCACAATTTGACGTTCCGACTGTTCCGCCGCCTCCGCAGCAATTCTTCTCCACCGATCGACTTTTTGATCGCTTGGTTTGAGCAAAGTTCGATCGCTCGTTACCGGCACAATACTTGCCACACCCAACTCCGTCGCCTGTCTCACAACCTCGTCAAACCCGTTTCCCTTGGGCAATGCCGCCATCAAAGTTACTTCCACGGGAAGCTCCCTGTTCACAGCAATATCCTCTGTTATCGAGGCAAATAACCCGGTTTCCTGGGCTTCTAGGACTGCTAACCACCAATGTCCTCGGCCGTCCATTGCAATAAATCGATCGCCCGCTTGCAAACGTAGCACTCGATTTAAATAATGCTGCTGTTCCCTAGTTAGGTCGATTTTGCGATCGCAAATTTGAGCGACAGTAATTGCTAATCTTTGTAATTGAGCCATTGAATTTGGGATTGTTCGTTTTCTATTAGAGATTTTTTTATTTAACCGCAGAGAACGCAGAGAACGCAGAGGAAGAGAGAATGAGATGAGATAGGCAGGGGGGTTTCAACTGTTCAAAAAACAATAAAGGCAAAGCATCTACAACCGGAATTCTTTTACAAATTCACGTTTTTTTCTGCAAATGCTCTGCCTTTATATTACTTTTGCCAGAAGTCTATTGAATAGAATCGAAAATCGGCTTATCCTTCCTCCTTAATCTTCTTTAAATAAGTGGAAATCGCTTCTGTAGCTAGCTGTGTAATCGGCTTGCCCTGACGGGCTGCTTCTTCTTTGAGCTCGTTGTAGATTTCATCGCGGACGCTAATCCGGCGGCGGACTTTGCCACCGCCAGCAGTGGCAGTCTCGTTTTCATCTTCGTTACTAGACGTAACTTTTAAATCATTAATCTCAGTTGTCATCGAGTCAGCAGATTGGTAGTTGGTTACAAATTGACGGATAGATTCTAACCCGACGCGATCGCAAAAATTGCCAAAACTCTCGCTCAGTTGCCGTTTTTGCTTGAAATAAACAAAAATCGGCTCCAGAAAAGCTTCAAAATCCTTGACGTGCAGCTTTTCCTCAATGGGTTTTGCCAGCCGCGTTTGATCGGGAGAACCGCCCAGCCAAATCTGGTAGGATTCCGGGGAACTCCCGACAAACCCCAATTCTGCCATATAAGGGCGGGCGCATCCATTTGGGCAACCAGTCATCCGCACCACCAAATGCTCGTCTGCCAAGCCCACTTTGGTTAAAAGTGCCCGAATCCGCTCTAAAATGCTCGGCATCACGCGCTCCGATTCGGTAATCGCCAGCCCGCAAGTCGGCATTGCTGGACACGCCATCCCATAGCGCACTAAGGGGTCGATCGCAGTTTCCCGCTGAATGCCACATCGATCGAGTATTCCCTGAATTTCCTGTTTGATATCCGGCGAAATATCGTAAATCAGCACGTTTTGGTGCGGCGTCGCCAGTACCGGCAAGTTGTACTTCTGCACAATTTCCCGCAAAGCTGTTTTTAGCTGAAATGAACCTTCATCCTTGATCCGGCCATTGTCCACGGAAATGCCGACAAACAGTTTACCGTCTCCCTGGTCGTTCCAGCCCAAGAAATCAAAATACTTCCACTCAGGCAGGGGTTTAAACGCTTCTAGCGGCTTGCCAAAATATTCGGCTACTTTTTCGCGGAACCACTGTACACCTTTGTCGTTGATCAGGTACTTCAGCCGCGCGTGCCGTCTGTCGGTGCGATCGCCAAAATCTCTTTGGGTTGCTACAATTGCCTTGACCAAATCGTAAACATCATCCTTGGCAACATAGCAAATCTCATCCGCAACCCGCGCAAAAGTCTCTTCTTTGTTGTGAGTGCGGCCCAAACCGCCGCCTGCAAACACGTCAAAACCTTGCAATTCCCCAGCTTTATTGGTAATTACCACCAAGCTCAAATCCTGAGAGTACAAGTCAATTGAATTGTCTCCCGGCACGGTAACGGAGCACTTGAACTTGCGCGGCATATAATGCTGCCCGTAAATCGGTTCTTCTTTGTCGTCAAATGTTGTGCCGTTGCGGTTGGACTGTCTGGCAGCTTTCACTGCGGGGTCTTCTTCCGCCGAAACAGCCTTTTCCCCATCCAGCCAAATTTCGTAATAAGCCCCCGTTTGCGGAGTCAGCAAATCCGCTACATTATTGGCGTATTGGAGCGCATACTTGTATTCTGGGCGATTTTTGTATGGTGCGGGAGGTGCCATGATGTTGCGGTTCAAGTCGCCGCAAGCTCCCAAGGTTGACCCCATATTTTTAATAATTGAGGAAAACACTGCTTTAAGATTTTTTTTCAACACGCCGTGCAGTTGGAAACCTTGGCGCGTTGTGACGCGGATCGTCTGGTTGCCGTATTCTTCAGATAGCTTGTCTAAGGCTAAGTATAATTGCGGCGGAGTGAACCCGCCGGGATTGCGGGTGCGGAGCATGAACTGATAGTCTTTTTCTTGTCCTTTAACTCGATTGTCGCGGTTGTCTTGCTGGTACGAGCCGTGAAATTTGAGAATCTGAATCCCTTCTTCGCTGAAGTGGGTAGTTTCTTGTAACAGTTCAGTCGCAACGGGTTCTCGTAAATAGTTGCTGCGTTCTTTGAGACCTTCGGATTTAGAGGGTTTGCGCGCAACTGGGGTTGAAGTGGAAGATGTGATCATGGGAATGTATAGTGCCAGTTATAATTAGATACAGCCGATCGAATATTTCTTGACAATTTGACACTTGACAAATTTGCACTTGACAAATCTCCTCAGAAATGCTGTGTCGGATCTGTTGACAACTCGGTTAACAACTAAGTTAACAAGTAAGTTAATAACGGTAATCCGCTAGGAATTCTGATGGTGCTTAATTGTAACACGATCGAGCCGGGCCTGAAAAATTGTAATTAAGAGTTTATACTTTGGTTCGCTTAAGTGTACGAAACTTTAGAAATAATTAACCTCAACCTTTGAAACTATGTCACTGTATGACGAAGACACCTTTGTGGTGTTAGAAACAAACCAGCCAGAGCAGTTTTTGACTGCGGCGGAACTGTTAGAAAAGCTGAAAGCCGTGTTAACCGAGGAACATGAAGATTTGCCGCAGGAGGTGGATAAAATATCTGGCGTGGAAGCTCAAGCCAAGTATTTAATTGATACTTATTGTGAATTAGATGTCGGGTATGGAAAATTTTTGCAGTGGTATGCAGTGCGCTTGGAAAAGTAATTTTGGGCATTGGGCATTGGGCATTGGGCATGGGGCATCGGGCATCGGGCATCGGGCATCGGGCATCGGGCATCGGGCATGGAGAATTGGTTATTAGAACCAACAAGTAACAAAAACTAATTTTGGGCCGGGATCGGGCGTGGAGAATTGGTTATTAGAACCAACAAGTAACAAATACCAAATAACAGGTAACAAATAGCAAATAGCAAATAACAACCAACAAATAACTTATGCCCTATGCCCTATGCCCCATGCCCCATGCCCAATTCCCAATTCCCAATTCCCAATGGTTAATCTTCTAACTGTTGAACCGATGATACTTCTACTGCGGTAACATCGATCGTACCGGGCGGTGTCAAGCGACTAAAATGACCTTCCTCTATTTGCAGAGGTTCGCCGCAGTTGGCACACTGAAACTGAGTTTGATTTAAAGCTGTAAATTCGTATTGACAAACTGGACACTTATCTTCAATTAAATTGCGTTTCAGCCACCACTGAAGCGCGAAAAATGCGACCACAGGTGTCAGCAACAAAAAAGCTACTACAATCAACACTGATTTAACTACCCAACCCAAACCAATTGACACCAACAAACACGCGATGCCCAGCAGTATCAGCCAATTACTAATACGGGGTAGCTTGAAAGATATTTTGGGGCTGCCTTGGTTCACGGTGGTCTCCTTGGGTGTCTTTGCAGGTAGGCATAACTGCTACATAAGATTGACATAAAGCGGACAAGACTGACATCTCGGACACTTAAAACTTATTTCCTGTGTCTGCGTAGGGATTCGGCTCCTTCTACTCAACAGGCGTTAATTCAGGACTAGCCATCCTTACTCGATCTTTTGGGACTGATGCTAAATTAATCGCAGCATTCAAGTCTCGATGACAATTGTTACCGCAAGACTCACAAACAAACATTCGCGCTTGAAGTGGCATCGGTTGAACGTGGCTGCAGCTTGAGCAAGTTTTAGATGAGGGATACCATCTATCTACCAGTTCGACAACAGTGCCGTAAATGGGAGATTTATAAGTGAGAAAGCGTCGAAATTCATAAAATCCTGAGTCTACTACTGAAGAAGCCAGTTTGTGATTTGCCACCATCCCAGAAACATTTAAATCTTCGATGCGGATGTGAGCATACTTCTGACTGATTTCTGTCGTTGTTTTCTGCAAGAAATCTCGTCGCCCCTGAGCAATATCGGCGTGTTGTTTAGCCTGATTGCGATAAAATTTCTGAGCGTTTTTCGAGGCTTCAATCCCAAGTTTTCTATTGCCTAATTGCTTGTTTCGATTGCGGTACTGTAGTTTCCCTAGCTTGATTTTCGCTTTTTTTAGGGAATTTGGCAGTTGGTATACCGTACCGTCACTCAAGGTGGCAAAGGTGGAAACTCCTAAATCTATGCCTGTCGGTTCGCATACTTCATGATACAAAGGGGGGATTCTGTCAGCTTTTATTGTAAAACTGACATACCATTTTTCGGCCCTACGGCTGATGGTAAATGTTTGAGAGCAACAGTTGTACCCGATAGATTCTTTCAGGCGAAACGTTCCCAATGTGGGAATTTTTATCCGATTTCCAGCTCTCAGAAATATTGGCCCATTGCTGCTGTCTACGGTAAAGGAGTCCCCGCCTTTCTTGCGTTTGAAATTAGGAAAGCCACTGACCCCGTTAAAAAAGCGTTCTAGGGCGCTATTGAAGGCCCGGAAAGCAGTTTGATAAACGCGAGATGATAAAGTGTTAGTCCATTGATATTCTGGTTGTTTTTTGATGAAGTTTGTGAAGGTTTTTTTGATGAGGGCAATTTTTCGAGTACGGCTAACTTTGATATCCATCACGCCCAAGTAAAGGGTACGAGCCAAGTTATAGCAAAACCGAGCGTAACCGGCGTGTCGCGCCATCCTTGTATGTTCTGAATTGTTGAGTTTGAGTTCTAGCTTTAGGGCGTACATAGGCTGGGGAGAGAGTCAGGACTGCCTTCTTCGGATACTAATTTTACCAGTCGCAGCCCACAAAAGACAAGAAAACGGTGTTTTTTTGTCCAATATGTCTTTAATGTCACCAAAAGTATACGAAACTGCCGTTTAGTATCACCTCTATCCTACTCACAAATTCAGGCTGTCGATCGAGTTAATTTTCCCATTGTACACCCAGAAACCGCTCTCTACGGCATAAGCTTATCTGAGTCAGAGGGTTGAAAAATTCCTAGTAATGATTGACAAAGGGATTCAACACTAAATCTTGCGAGGGTTTGTTCCCTCAACCAGTGGCGATCGCACCTTTTATCTTCCCCTCGCAGCATTTCCACACAAGCAACCGCTACTGCTGCGGAATCTCGGTGGGGAACTCGCCACCCCAGTTTACCATCTTGCAGCGGATCGGCTGACCCGTCCGCGTCTCCCGCGAGTACGGGTAATCCGCAAGCCAGCGCTTCCAAATAAACTATACCGAACCCTTCCTGGGAGGGCATTACATAAGCATCGGCTAACTGGTAATGTGCTGGTAAATTTTCTGTCGGTACAAAACCCGCAAATATTACTTTTTCGGCAACTCCCAAATCATCAGCGAGTTTGGCTAATCTAGATCGATCGTCTCCGCGTCCAATAACTAAGTATTTCACATTCGGAAAAGTTTTGGCTATTTGCGGCAAAGCTTGAATGGTGACATCGACGCCTTTGTAAATATCCGTCGATCGCAATCTGGCTACAGTCATCAATATTTTAGCACCAGCCACATTGTACTGCTCTAATAAATACTGTGGCTTGTGCCGAGTCGTAAATATATTTACATCTACCGTACAAGGCACTATTTGGAACTTTTCAGGATTTAATTGGTTAATTTTGCAAGTGCGATCGCGCGTGTACCTGCTAATAGTCCAAATACTGTCAGCTTTACTCATTGCTGTTTGATATTTGGGCGAAAGCGGTTCCCACACTTCCTTGCCGTAAGTTAAAATTGTGTATGGAATTCCCAAGGGTTGGCACAGAATTTGAATTAGCGGTGCGAGTTTGATGTGACCGCAAAAAACCCGCTGCGGTCGTTTTTGCAGCAAGCGAGTTAGTAATACTGTAGCAAAATTAAGACGACCAAACCAGAGATTCTCGGTTTTGAGATAATAAAATTTCAGATTTCTTGACTCGTAAGGATTGTTGCAGTCTTCGGAATCTCGCAATAGTAAAACTTCAGCTTGCGACGGCGAGTTTGTCCTTGCGGTTATTGACTGGTAAGCTTTGAGAATGTCTTTAACGTAGGATTGAATGCCGCCTTCGCTGGCAAATATTTCTAGGAAGCAGAATAGGTGATTTGTCGATCGCATCTCAGATTTAGGCATTGACAGCGCAGACAATTATTGCAGTATAGTAGTGATTTTGCCAATCCGGGCGATCGCCATTCTCCAGAGCTTTTAAACCATGTCATGATTACTGTAGTGGCAGGTTTTACAGGCAAATATTTGACTTGCCTACTCTCACCATTGGTTTTGAGCGACTATCTGCTTTTTAACTAGGGCTTTTTAACTAGCTGCATGGCTGAGCGCGAGGCTGTGCTTTCACTTTACTATGATCTACCGTTATTAACGGTAAACTTAATGATTTTTTACAAAATCCTACCCCAAGCAAAATTTAAGATTTATTGAGTTGGCGCGGGGCGTTCGACCCGACGGCGGATTAGCAGATCGGTGGCGATATAGGCTCTCGCATCTTTAGTTTTTGCTAAAAGTTTTGTCTATCCAAAGATAGATATCGAGCCAGTATTGAACTGTTATCATCAGCAAATATAGAGAGTTAAATTTAATATGACTCTGCCAGGTTTTAAACACAATTTCTGAAAAATTTTGTCGAAAATATTCTCCTAAAATTTTCTTAGATACTGCTCAAATTAATGCTCATAAAGCCTTTAAAAAAATCAAGCCTCGTTGATTTTTTTGCAGGGAACACAGAGCCTGGATATTCGTATATTGTCTGTTCGCAAAAGCAGTCTAACGAGCCGAGCCAGAAAGTTTTACGAGAAGAAAACAAACAAGGTTTTGTACAATCATGTACGAAGAAAAGCCTGTCACCTAAAAAATTAGGTATTCGAGCTTAAACCTGACCAAAGCTAATGTTAGGTTGGCAACGTCATATTTACGAGCGACTCTCTCCAAACGATCCTTCATTGGAGTTTGAGGTGAAACGAGTAACGATCGCACTCAGTCTTTTTAGTCTACTCAGCAGCACTCTGGCAAGTTGCACCGCAGCTTCCCAGAACGCTCAAAACAGCACGCAAAAAAGCAACTCCGAACTTTCATCAGTTGCTGTAGCAGTCCGTGACCTCGGCAATCCATTCTTCGTACAAGTTGGCAAAGGCGCTGAGGCCGAAGCCAAGAAACTCGGCGGTGCAAACGTGAGGACAACTCTCGTTTCCAGCGGTGACGATTTAAATCAGCAATTTAATCAAATCGAAAACTTTATTGCCTCTAATGTCGGCATGATTGTACTCAATGCTGCTGACACCAAAGGCATTGCACCCGCGGTTGAAAAAGCCAAGCAAGCCGGAATTCCGATAATTGCAGTTGATACCGCCGCCGAGGGAGGCGTGGATGCCACAGTTACTTCAAATAACGTGCAAGCTGGCGAAGTAAGCTGTCAGTATATAGCCTCACGCTTGAAAGGAAAAGGCAGCGTTGTGATTATCAACGGGCCTCCCGTCGCTTCAGTCGTCGAGCGAGTTCAGGGTTGCCAGAGAGTCTTCTCCAAATATCCCGATCTCAAGGTTCTTTCCAAAGATCAGAACGCTGAAGGCAGCCGCGATGGCGGGTTGAGAGTTATGAGCGATTTGCTTACTTCCTTCCCAAAAATTGATGCTGTTTTTGCAATTAATGACCCCTGTGCCATTGGTGCAGAATTAGCAGCCAAGCAAGCACAAAGAAGCGAGTTCTTCATTGTGGGAGTCGATGGTGCACCTGAAGCTTTAGATGCCCTCAAGCAGAACAACAGTTTATTTGTGGCTACAGCAGCTCAAGATCCATTTCGCATGGCAGCCAAAGCCGTTGAAGTCGGGAACGACATTCGGAAAGGAAAAAAGCCAGCCAATCCAAACATTCTGATTCCAGTCACGCTGATTACTCGCGAAAACGTCAATCAACATAAAGGCTGGACAAGTGAGTGACCATTAGTGTCAACTTAAGCTGTCAGTCCGCCAGTCCGCCAGGGACTCAAGTCCCTGGCTAATAGCTAAAGTCCTCGCTATGAGGACTCAAAAGAAGAATTTTCAAACTCATTAGACCTCTCCCAAAAAGCCTGTCAAGAACAGGCATCTTGCCTGTTCCACAAGAATTCTGGGAGATATCTATTAGTCCTCGACCGAGGACTTTAGCTTTGAGGCAGGGGTTTCAACCCCTGCCGGACTGCGGGAAAGAGCGTGGAACGTTGGCATCAATGGCAAGTGACATACTCCTACACCAAATCTACGATGGTAAATAGCACTCAAGATTCAATTAAAACTAAGCCCGTCCTCGAAATGCAAGGTATTAAAAAAACCTTTAACGGTTTTATAGCCTTGCACGATGTAAATATCACCGTTTACCCGGGCGAAGTCCACGCCCTGATGGGGGAAAACGGCGCGGGTAAAAGTACGCTGATGAAAATTCTGGCGGGCGCCTACATAGCCGATGCAGGCGAAATCAGAATTGACGGCGAAGCTGTTAAGATGACAGACCCCGGTCAAGCCAGAGATTTAGGGATAGCCATTATTTATCAAGAACTCAATCTCGCCCCCAATCTGACAGTTGCTGAAAACATTTTTATGGGCAGCGAACTCAAGAAAGGAGGTACATTTCTAGACCAAGATGAAATGCGGCGTAGGGCCGCTGAGGTCTTGAAAAACCTCGATGCAAATTTTGAGGCGGGAGACCTGGTTTCGACACTTTCGATTGCCGAACAGCAGCAAGTGGAAATAGCTAGGGCGCTCAAAGATAACAGCCGAATTTTAGTGATGGACGAGCCGACGGCGGCGCTTTCAGACCGCGAAACAGATAAGCTTTTTGAAGTGGTTCGCCGCTTGCGGAATGAGGGCATTGCTATTATTTATATCAGCCACAGAATGGCAGAAATTTATGCCCTTGCCGATCGCGTGAGCGTCATCCGAGATGGCGGGTATATTGGCTCTCTTGAAAAGCACGAAATTTCGGCCGAACGCCTGGTGGAAATGATGGTGGGCCGTTCTTTACAGGATTTGTACGAGAACAAGCATCAAATAACACCGGGTGAAGTTGTTCTTGAGGTAACAAATTTAAGCGACGGCCACAAAGTAAAGCCTGCCACTTTTCAACTTTATGCGGGCGAAATTTTGGGTTTAGCAGGTTTAGTTGGCGCCGGCAGAACAGAACTTGCCCGCCTAATTTTTGGTGCAGATCGGAAGGTAAGCGGTGACATAAAACTGGAAGGTCGTCCTCTCAATGTCTCGACACCCAATGAAGCAATGGCCGCCGGAATTGCTTACGTGCCAGAAGATCGCAAGGCTCTCGGACTATTTTTAGAGGCAACTTCGGGTGAGAATATCACCATGAATGTCCTAGATCGAGAAGCAAAAGCTGGCATTATTAACTCAAATTTTCTGTTGAAAGTTGTGAATGATGCTATTAATAATTTGCAGATTCGCCTTGCAAGTCCGAGCATCAGGGCAATGGATCTGTCTGGGGGAAATCAGCAGAAGTTGCTGCTAGCGCGTTGGTTGGCTATCAACCCAAAGGTACTTTTGCTAGATGAACCGACGCGGGGTGTGGACATTGGCGCAAAAAGCGAAATTTATCGAATTATTAGCGATTTGGCAGCCAAAGGTGTAGCTATTTTGATGATTTCCAGCGAACTGCCGGAAATTGTGGGAATGAGCGATCGCGTCTTAGTGATGCGCGCAGGAAGCCTCGTCGGTGAAGTAGGCGGATCGACTGGGGAAAAGATTACGCAAGAAAACATTATGGCTTATGCCACTGGTGCAAAAGAGGTAGTAAAATCATGAGTCAAACGCAAACAAAAACCAGCAGAAGTTCAGGGAGCGATCGGCAGAAAACAAGTAAAGCTCAAGCTTGGAAAAATTTCATCCAAGTTGCCGGTATCCTGCCGATTTTGGTTGGCATCTGTATAATTTTTTCCCTGGTAACGCCTAACTTTCTTTCAGTAGGAAATTTGATCAATGTCATCCGGCAAGCATCGATCAATATTGTCCTAGCTACCGGCATGACTTTTGTGATTTTGACTGGCGGAATTGACCTTTCTGTCGGGTCAATTTTGGGCGTGACTGCCGTTGTCGGGGTGCTGGTTTCCTTAGTTCCAGGTCTCGGTTGGTTTGCCGTACCGGCTGCGTTAATAGCCGGAGTATTTTTGGGATTGCTTAACGGCTCGCTAGTTGCCTATTTAGGTTTGCCTCCGTTCATCGTCACCCTCGGTTCTTACACTGCTTTGCGGGGAGTTGCTTATTTAGTCGCTAACGGCACTACCGTTATCAATAGAAATCTGAATTTTGCTTGGGTAGGTAACAATTATGTCGGCCCAATTCCCTGGTTGGTTATTATCGCTTTCCTCGCAGTTTTAGCGAGTTGGTTTGTCTTGCGGCGGACTGTTCTCGGAAGGCATATTTACGCCGTGGGAGGCAACATTCGGGCAGCACGATTGACAGGTATTAAGGTGAGTCGCGTGCTGTTATTTGTCTATGGCGTGAGTGGGCTGCTTTCTGGTTTAGGTGGAATTATGAGCGCCTCGCGCCTCTACAGTGCGACGGGGATGTTGGGGCAAGGCTACGAATTAGATGCGATCGCTGCTGTAATTTTGGGAGGAACGAGTTTCACAGGTGGAATTGGCACTATTTGGGGTACTTTGCTGGGGGCTTTAATTATTGCCCTGCTCAACAATGGACTAACTCTCATGAATGTGTCTTTCTTCTGGCAGTTAGTTGTTAAAGGTCTGGTGATAATTATCGCAGTGACGATTGACAAAGTTCGCACAGGTTCAAGCGCAGCGTAGGGGAAGCCAACCCTCCCCTGCCCCCCCAAGGGGGAAAAGGAAGAAGGAAGTTCGGCAAAGGATTCTGGAACGAATTTAACGGATGTAACTGAGATATTGCACCTTTCTCAATTACTTGCTTAGGAACGGGCTCTCCGGCCCGTTCCACAAAGAGTGAATTTTCTTGTGGAACGGGCCGGAGAGCCCGTTCTTGAGAATGATGCAATATCGGGTCTTTATGCGGAGCTTTGTCCTATGCACATCCAGTCTCAATTACTTGTTTAGGAACGGGCTCTCCGGCCCGTTCCACAAAGAGTGAATTTTCTTGTGGAACGGGCCGGAGAACCCGTTCTTGAGAATGATGCAATATCGGTTTTTATGTGGAGCTTTGTCCTATGCAGATCCAGCATTTTTATCACCTAATTACTGCTTTTATCCTGGGTTCACCTGCTGTATTTCTACTAGCATCATCCCCAAGTTTGGCGGCCCCAATTGATAGATTAGTTGCTCCTGAACCGTTAAATCCCTTGGCAGAAAAACCATTCGCACAGGTGAATTCTGTCTCTCAACTCTCGGATGTAAAACCCACTGACTGGGCGTTTCAGGCGCTGCAATCTCTAGTAGAACGCTACGGCTGCATTGCCGGTTATCCTGATGGAACTTACAGAGGAAACCGAGCGCTGACGCGGTACGAATTTGCCGCAGGATTGAATAGCTGTCTCGATCGAGTCAGCGAACTAATTGCCGCAGGAACAACCAACCTGATTACTGCGGAAGATTTAGCGATCGTCCAAAAACTGCAAGCAGAATTTGCAACTGAATTATCGGTGTTGCGGGGTCGAGTCGATGCCCTCGATGCACGCACAGCCGAACTAGAAGCGAATCAGTTCTCCACCACGACGAAGCTGAATGCGGAAATTATTGTGGTGGTAACAGATACCTCTGGTAACAGTGTTGGGGATTCGCGCGATGGCACCAACACTATTGTTGCCAACCGGGGCCGATTAAATTTGGAAACCAGCTTCACAGGTCGCGATATGCTCAGAACCCGTTTGGAATTCGGCAACTTGGGCAGGAGGATTGCCGATGAGACGGGTACAAATATGACGGCCTTGAACTTTGATGGCAATGTCGATAACACAATCACCGTCCCTCACGTATTGTATGTGACCCCGCTGACCTCTAATCTGGCGCTGACCGTCGGCCCCACAGGTGTCGGGTATCCCGATATTACGGATTTGCTGACTCCTCCAACGATCGCCAGCGATAGTGAGGGAATTCCCTCGAAGTTCGGACAATACAATCCCCTCTACCGCCGAGGAGGTGGCGGTGCTGCTGTCAACTGGACGATCGTCAAAAACCTCACCCTGACTGTGGGCTATGTCGCCGGCAATCCCAATCTCTCGCAGCAAAGTAACGGTTTATTCAACGGTTCCTACAATGCTTTGGTTCAGCTAGCCTACCGGGGCGATCGCGGAGCAATTGGCGTAGCCTATTCTCGTACCTTTGCACCCAGCGGTAAAGCCGATATCACAGGCGGTACGGGTAGTTTTCTGGCTGCGCGACCGTTTGGGGACAATATTGCTACATCCAGCGATTCTGTAGGCGTACAAGGATTCTACCGCCTTGCTCCCCGGTTGCAAGTTCACGGTTGGGGCGTTTATACTCGCGCCAATGCAGAAAATTCTGGTGTTAGCAGCGTTTCTGATGGTAGAGGTGGCGTGGTTTTGCTAAATGTTGACGGTGGCGATCGCGCCGATATTGTGTATGCAGCGATCGGGATAAGTTTCCCAGATGTCGGAGGTGAAGGCAACCTACCGGGGATTTTGGTGGGTTTGCCAGGTCGCGTGACGAGCAGTAATGTGCGCCGCGAGCGAGATACTTCCTATCACATTGAAGCGTTCTATCGCTTTCAGGTCAACGACAACATTTCCATCACCCCTGCTGCTTGGGTCGTTGTTAATCCTGAGAATGACAGCCGCAACGAAACTCAATGGGTTTGGTTGCTTCGCACTGGCTTTAACTTTTAACCGGAAAGATATTTTACTAACCTAGTCCAGGACGCAAAAACCCAGTTTCTTAACGTAATTGCCTCATTTGAGACGATAATCGCGAGAAACCGGGTTTTTTAGACTGATAGTGCATCCAGGGCTTCATATCGTTTGCGGTGGCATCGGAATAATAAAATCGAGTCAACAGTTAACACTCAACCATTCAGTTTTTCGACCCGCCCGTCAACAGTCAACAGTCAACAGTCAACAATCACCTGACGGTGCAACCGGAATTGATCTCAATTCGATGCCACACAACAAAAAACCCCTACCATCGCTGGCTGGGGTAGAAAATTATCAGGGTGCATCTACTAATATTTGCAACTATAACATACATTTGTGGGGTGTCACCCTTCAGGGGTGACACCCAACGAGGAATTTAGGTCAGAATAAATTATGATTTAATATGCCAATGATTAACAAAGCTTCTATATCATCTCGTTCTGTCCCAGCCGATCTAAAATTTAAGATTTAGAATAAATCTGTGCTAGACCTCAAATTAATCCGAGAAAACCCGCAAGCCGTGCAAGAAAGCCTCAACCTGCGCGGAGGTAACTATGAAATCGAGCCGATTTTGCAATTAGACAAACAGCAGCGGGAGTTGGAAGGCAAGCGATCGCAACTACAAGCCCGCAGCAACGAAATTGCCAAACTCATCGGCCAAAAAAGAAAATCGGGTTTACCCCTCGAATCTCCCGAAATTCAGGAACTGCAGGCAGAAGGCAACGCAGTCGGCACCGAGTCGAACGAACTGCAAGCACAGGAAAAAGAGCTAAAAGCTCAAATAGAAGCTTTATTGCTACCGCTGCCAAACTTGCCGGGTTCGTCAACGCCGATCGGCAAAAATGAAGAGGAAAACGTCGAAATCCGGCGCTGGGGAGACGAATACATTCCCCAAAATTCCGGTATTTTACCGCACTGGGAAATCGGCGAAAAATTAGGAATTATCAACTTTGAACGGGCAGTTAAAATCGCTCAGCCCCGCTTTGTAAGCTTAATGGGGGCTGGTGCAGCCCTGGAAAGAGCGATTATTCAATTCATGCTGGATCGCCACACAAAAGCAGGTTATGTAGAAGTCATCCCCCCATTTTTAGTTAACACTGAATCCCTCACCGCTACGGGTCAATTACCCAAATTTGCTGAAGAAAGTTTCAAGTGCGACCAAGATGATTTGTGGCTAATTCCTACTTCCGAAGTTCCGGTTGTCAATTTGTACAGAGGTGAAATTTTGACAGCAGAACAGTTGCCAATTTATCACTGTTCTTATACTCCTTGTTTTCGCCGCGAAGCTGGCAGTTACGGCAAAGATACGCGGGGATTAATTCGGTTGCATCAATTTAATAAAGTTGAATTGGTGAAACTCGTGCATCCGAGTACCTCCGAGGCAGAACACGAAAAGTTAGTGCAGGATGCTGAGGGAGTTTTGCAGGCGCTGAAATTGCCTTATCGGGCGATCGTACTGTGTACCGGCGACTTGGGTTTCGCTGCTGCCAAAACCTACGATTTAGAGGTGTGGCTGCCATCTGCGGGCAAATACCGCGAGATTTCCAGTTGTTCCAACGTCGCAGATTTTCAGGCGCGGCGGGCAAATATTCGCTTTAAAGAAGCGGGTAAAAAAGGCACTCAATTCGTTCACGCCCTCAACGGTTCCGGTTTAGCTGTGGGCCGGACAATGGCGGCAATTTTGGAGAATTACCAGCAGCCCGACGGAACTATAAAAGTGCCGGAAGCCTTACAACCCTATTTGGGACGGGAAGTTTTATAAGTCACTCGGCGATTGAAATCGCGACTATACAAACGAAGTCCGCCTTCGCGGACTAAGAAGTAACACTGTTAGAACCCCGACTTCTTCAAGAAGTCGGGGTTCTGGATCTTCTGTTTTTTGAAGTGGCTCTAATTATACCAAATCAGGCATAAATATCCTCCTTATTTCTTAGTCCGCCGAATCATCTTTGTTTGTGTAGTAGCGGTTTCAACCGCTGAATCATCGACGTGGTAATTTATAGTTTAACTAATGCTTCCTTGATATCGATCGCCAAAAATCTATCCAATGCTAGATACATCCAATAAAGAGATAACTGACTATCGCTGCTAGTCTTCTGAAATCCCAAAGCCAGGGACTGTTTTTCGTACATGGGGTGAATCATCAGGGTGTACAAGTCGCAAAGATTTGGAAAATCTGTTTGCATTTCGCCTAAAACTTTTTGGGCGTCTTCGAGAAAAGCAATGCGGTATTCTGACAAATACTGCGGATCGATCATCCAACTGCGGATAAATACTGACTGGCAATTTATATCTCCTGGTAGCGCCATATTGAAAGGATCGATATCGGAAATAGAACTTAAATGAAGGCTTTTGCTAGGAGCGTTAAAAAAATTGACTTCAGATTCGCTAACTGTGGGATAAAGTAAGTAAAACCCGACTGGATTGAGGTTATCTGAGCGCCGCAAAACTCGCATTCCCTTTGAGTATTGACTGGCAAAAAGCCGGAGTATTTTAGCAATTTTGTGGGGAACGGCGTTAGTGTTGCGGTTCATCCAGTTGTAATTGGTAGCTAATAAATTGGCAACGATAATTGCGTCGCACCGAGGGTTGAAATCATCTAATTGGAGTTGTACAGGATTTTGAGGTTCGGCGCCCTCGAAAATTTCTGAAACTGGTTGAATTTGAATTGCCGTAGTGTTACCGTCAAAGTGTTTTGCGATTAATCCGAGTGCTGCTAATTTATCTAACATCATTCCGGCGGCGCGATCGCTCCCGCGATCGGAATCGGAGTAAAATAGTTCGGCGGCTTCCCGGTGAGTGCACTGCACTTCTGTTGCTGGCACTTCCAGTTTCGCCAGCGGTGGTTTGATACGGGGCTGGCTTTCCTGAAGCTGTTTCACCGATAAGTAAACCCAAAGCCTGATAAAGCATTCAGCCCTAGTGCGAGTTACGCCTAGTCGTTTCATCAACAGCGAAACAGCCGTGCGGCGTTGAGAAGGAGAATACCAAGTATCTAGTTTTGCAATATCCATTTCAGTCGGGAAGCTGCGAAGGAACTCTAGTTACATATTGGCTCAATTACCATAAACTTCACCCCGCTTCAGGTTACTTGTTGCCTCTGTTGCTCAACTTGCCTGATTTCCGGCGACTCTACAAGATAGCTGCTTGCTCCTTGCAAGTTCACTGCTTCACACAGCACAATCAATTTTAGATGTTTTCTGGCTTGATTTAAGAAACCAACGCACCCGACTAAATTAGCAACTTTGGAGGTTTACGCCATGTACAGTGCTTATATCAATCGGATTGGAAAATTTTTGCCGGGAGAACCGATTAATAATGATGAGATGGAAGAATATCTTGGCAAAATTGCCTCGCGCCCTTCGAGAGTCAGGCAGCGAATTCTCAACAGCAACGGGATTCAACAGCGCTACTACGCGATCGACAAACAGCAGCAAACACTATATTCTAACAGCCAAATGGCCGCGTTTGCCGTCCGTGACGCGATCGCCCAGGCAAATTTGGAACCAGGGGCGATCGACTTATTGGCCTGCGCTACTACTTTACCAGATTTATTAGTACCGGGATTTGCCAGCACAGTACATGGGGAACTTTCCGAATTATCTCCCCTAGAAATAGTGTCAACTCAAGGAGTTTGCTGTGCCGGAGTTAGTGCTTTAAATTACGCCGCCTCTCAAATCGAACTCGGCAAAAAACAAACCGCCATAGCCGTCGCTTCCGAATTTCCCTCGCGCCTCTTCAAAAACACCAAATTTGAAACAGAGACTTCTCTGCAAGCGGGAAAAACCCTGCCTTTCGATACAGAATTTCTCCGCTGGATGCTCTCCGACGGTGCCGGAGCATTGTTGCTCCAAAACCATCCCAGCGCAACAGGAATTAGTTTAAAAATAGAATGGATTGAACTCGTTTCTCACGCCAATGCTTATCCTGTTTGTATGTATTCAGGATTAGCCAACGAAACATCCACTAAAAGCTGGCTGGATTATTCTTCCTACCTCGATGCAGCCACAGCGGGAGCTTTTGACTTGCGGCAAAATATTCGCTTGCTGGAAAATGTAATGAAATTAGGCGTTGAAGGTTGGCTGCGGTTGATTAAAGCCGGGAGAGTTTGTCCGCAGGAAATCGACTGGCTGCTGTGCCACTATTCGTCTCACTTTTTCCGGGGGCAAATTGTGGAACTTCTGGAACAAGCAGGCTGCATGATTCCTGAAGAAAAATGGTTTACCAACTTATACACACGGGGAAATACAGGCTGCGCCTCGATTTATTTAATGTTAGAGGAATTGTTCAATTCGGGCAAGTTGCAGCCGGGACAGAAAATCTTTTGTTTTGTCCCGGAAAGCGGGCGCTTTACAACGGCATATATGATGTTAACTGCTGTGGAAAATACCCATAAGCCTATGAGTTCTCAATTTTCTAACTTTCACGAGGTTCCCGAAGCTTCGCCTCTCGAAAGCGTTAAACCCGAACACCCCAACTCTCCGCAAGCTTATTTGTTGCGGGAGTTAGCATGGATTTGGCTGAAGTTCGATCGCGAAATTCGTTCTGTTCCCATTGTCCGCAAATTGTACCGAGGAGAGTTTACAATAGAAGATTATCAAGCTTTGCTGTGCAATCTCCGGCCGCAAGTTGTAGAGGGAGCTCGCTGGATTGCTCGCGCTGCTTCTAACATGAGTGACTTTCGCCTGCGATCGACTTTTATCGGTCATGCTCAAGACGAACACCGCGACTATCAAATGCTAGAACAAAATTATGTTTCTGTGGGCGGTGAATTGGCAAAAATTGTGGAATATGATAAGAATATTGGCAGCGAAGCACTATCAGCTTTTATCTTTCACCAAGCATCGCGGGACAATCCGGTTGATTTAATTGGCAGTATGTTTATTATCGAAGGATTGGGCAATCAGTTGGCGGGAAAGTGGGCAAAACAAATTCAAGAAACTCTCGGTTTGCAATCCGAACAAGTATCGTTTTTAGCTTATCACGGATCGAATGACGAGTCGCATTTAGCCAAACTGGAAAATTTGATTAATGCCGAATGGATGACAGATGATATTGCCCGCCGCATTGTCAAAACCGCTCGCGTCAGTGCTCGTTTATATTTGCTGCAATTGGAGGAAATTCGCTAATGCAAAAGCTGCAAAAACAAGATACCGAAAATCTCCCAGATGAGCGAAAAATCCCTTACGCTACCAAACCCTATAACCGCCGCGATCCGAATGTTTGGGATGTGCTATTTTGCGATCGAGCTATTCCCGTCGATTTAGTGGCAAAAGCATACATGATGCGGGATTTGCGAAACTGGACTCGCAATTATTTACTCATCCCGATCAAAGTAATTGCTAACTTGTTGCTGGCGGTAATTATGACAACAAAGCGCCTGTTGCCATTTCAATTCCGCGCTTACACTTTAATGCATAAATCGGCTGCATTTTTCCTAAATAACTTTGTCTCGCCCGAAGCTTGTTATTTAATTGTCCGACACATCTGCATCGGCTCCAACATTATCAACTTCTTGATAGACAACGGCCCCGACACCCAGATAGAAAAGTCAAAGCTTTATCCGCGTACTGTTAGCGATTTAGCTGAGAATGCGTTTCTCGAACACGACTTAATTCTCTATAACTTTGTCTGGGATTACAACCAAGCAATGCTGACAAATCCTAACTGGTTGCAAGTCGTCAAAAAACGGGGAATAAATTATGATAGTATTCAACCAGTAGAAGTGGTCATAGATTTTGAAAAACGCAGATGGCTAAATATTCTGGATTTAGAATCGGCGATCGAATTGTTTAAAGTCTTTTATTCTCTGTGTTTGACTAGCGACGAATTTGCGCGAGCAGTGATGTCGCTTCAGTTAGATGAAAACTTCGGACTGTACGTCAGCGAGATTACCGGAAATTGCGACTGGAATCATGTAATTGTTAACCGCCATCCGCTAGCGCCAAACAGTCCGTTTAAGGCGGCACGCGACTTATTTTTGCACGGGATAGTTTCGGAATATCTCTATCGGTATTTGGAACTGCAAAAAGAGATGAACTCTACTCCGATTAAATAACCATAAATACCGTAGGGGCGGGTTTTACCAATAATATTTAAGAAGCGCAAACAATCTAGATAAACCCGCCCCCACACAACGAATAATCTACATCAACCCTGTCTGTGTTCGCATCGAAAAAATGTACATTTGGATTGTTCGTCTTGGGAGGGCGGGTTTGTCAGATTATTCGTTTCCGACATAGAGGGTTGGTAAAACCCGCTCCTACGCAATCTGAAATTATAGTTGATTTTTCAGGTATAAAATTAATAGGAAAACTCAAGCTGCTGCTAGCTGTGCTTGTTCTGCTGCTTGGGAAAAAGTCTGATTTACGACAATCCACTTGCCTGTAATGGGGTCGCGGTAAGTAATAAACGGATTAGATTTTAAAGGTTGACTGCAAGGTTTAGCTGCCATGTCTACACACTCCCAATAAATGGTATTGAATAACTACTACAACACCATACCTTTAATAATCGGATATTTTGCCTAAAATCCGCGTGATTTATACCTGAACAATAGGTGATATTTTAGGTATGTTTGGGTGACATAGAACACAGCCTAATGTGATTTAAAACTGCGTTGGCAGTGAGCTGTATCACCAAAAACCTTGTGTAAAAAAAATCTGCCTTCTGGTTTTTACCTTCTACCTTTAAGAAGACCACTATTTTCAGTATACATCTGATATTATTAAGTAAGGTAAAGACGTTTATCAGAGATCCCCTCACAAACTTATGGTGCTATTTGGATTTGGCAAAAAGTCGAGCCTGCCCTCTCCCCAAGAGGCATTACCGGGACGGGCAGAGTCGATGTCGGTACCGGCAAGTCACTTTGTTAACGGCAATCCGCTCAAACCTCCCTTTCCAAACGGCATGGAGACTGCGTTGTTTGGTCTGGGCTGTTTTTGGGGAGCGGAACGCAAATTTTGGCAGCAAAATGGAGTTTTTTCGACGGCTGTTGGCTACGCGGCGGGGATTACTCCGAATCCTACTTACAACGAAGTTTGCAGCGGGATGACGGGACACAATGAAGTAGTTTTGGTTGTGTTCGATCCGAACGTAATTAGTTACGAAACGCTGCTCAAAGTTTTTTGGGAAAGTCACAATCCTACTCAAGGAATGCGTCAGGGCAATGATTCTGGTACTCAGTATCGATCGGGCATTTACACATATTCAGCCAGCCAAAAGCAGCTAGCTGAAGCTTCGCGCGATGCCTACCAGCAGGCTTTGACTCCGGCCGGTTACGGCAAGATTACTACTGAAATTATTGATGCTCCTGAGTTTTATTACGCAGAAAGCTATCATCAGCAGTATCTTGCTAAAAACCCGAATGGTTATTGCGGTTTGGGCGGTACTAAGGTTTGTTTGCCTGCTATGTCTCAGGCTTAAAACTTTTACAAGGGGTAGTTTTTTGGGGCTGTTGCAATAGTCCGGCAGTCCGGCAGGGGTTTAAACCCCTGCCTCAAAGCTTAAGTCGTCTGAAGACGACTGAAAGGTTATTGAGATGGTCAAAGGGATTAGTTGAAATCAGGTAAAATAATGCTGGCTGGTGTGGTAATTATCAATTTAATGATATCTCTGGTCTGTTTTTATATAGCTGCGAAAGTGTGGAAAATCAGGCGGACGATCGCACGTTTGGAACTTCGGATCGCAGCAATCGAACGCTGTAGCAGCAATGTCCTCAGTATGTCGCCGGATTTCCTTGGTAAAAGGCAGCAAGGTACTCGCCAACTACGACGGCGTTATCAACAACTAGAATTGCAACTGCAACAGGTTCAGCAACTTTTGGGATTGCTGGGTTTCGGACGGATGCTTTGGTCCAGGCGCGATCGACGTTTGAGGTAAGCTATCCTAAAACTGCCGCCCCTGCTGACTCCCTAGGGTTTTCAACAATATTTCTACCTTTGTAAAGGGCTGCGATCGGGCAAACGCCCCTAAAATTGGTGTATGGAGAGAAGTTATAAAAATGTCAACTAAACGTTCAGGATTATTTATTGGCGGTTTGCTTGTGGGTTCTGCGATCGGGGCCGTGACTGGCTTGCTGATGGCACCGCGACCGGGCAAGGAGACGCGGCAGATATTGAAAAAATCGGCCGATGCTTTGCCGGAGTTGGCGGAGGATTTATCGACTAGCGTGCAGTTGCAGGCCGATCGACTTTCTGAAACTGCAATCCGAAATTGGGACGAAACTTTGATTAGACTCAAAGAGGCGATCGCGGCCGGTTTGGAAGCGACTCAGCGGGAACGCCAAACACTGTCGGAAACTGAAGCTGAAGTGAGTCCCCCGTCGCGCCCTCCCATCCGCTAAATGGCATGAAATTCTCCACCCTCAATCCCAGATTCAAGTGAGTGATCCCATATTTTGGCTAGGACTTTCGATTTTGCTAGTGGCAGTTAGCCTGACTGCTGTTTTAGTGACTTTAATACCTGCAGTGCAAGCGCTGGCCCGGGCGGCCCGCAGCGTGGAAAAGCTCGCTGATACGCTTTCTCGCGAATTTCCGCCGACTTTGGAGGCGATTCGGTTGACGGGGCTGGAAATTAGCGAGTTGACGGATGATGTCAGCGAGGGAGTACAAAGTGCGGGCGAGGTTGTCAAACAGGTCGATCGAAGTATTGGTAGCGCCAAAAAGCAGGCGCAAAACGTGCAGGTAACTACTCGCAGCGTGGTGACTGGGGTTAAGGCTGCTTGGAAAACTTTAACTCGCAAGCCACCGATTTCTGGGACAAATCGCCGATCGACAGATAGATTGTCACCGAGTCAAAGAAGTGCCCTTTCGCTGAGGGATTCGGGTTTGGAGGACAGGTATTCTGGGGTTTACGGTGCCGGTGCGAGTAATGGGGAATCGCCCAGGTTGAGGAGTAGCGAGGGTTCTGGTTTGCCGGGGGATGCTGAAGAGTTTGAGGAAGTGTCGAAGGATTCTTGATAGTCGATCGCTTTTTACCTTGCTTGTTTCAACTTTTGAATTTCCTCCATAAGCTGTTGTTCATTTAAATTGCATATTTCGAGTCCCGATCAACAATCGTCAAATCCTCTCCCCCTCTCCTCTTCTCCCCCTCTCCCTCTCTAATACCATAGGCAATCTAGATGCAACACAGCTTACTCAATCCTGTTGTTTGAGCGATCGTTGATTCATCTAAAATATCCAGAAGCCCTTTGGCAATTTCAAGCGCTTTTTCCTTCATTGCCTGTGAAACAGCCTGTGAAACAGCCTGCTTAACAGCTTTAGTAATAGCATTCCGCTGGTCTTGTATGTAAATTTCCTGATGTTCTAAATCTTCCAACTCTTCGCGGGTTAAATCGGCGCGATTCGCAACTTCAAAAGCTTTCTGAATTGCCTGGACTTCTCCCATTTGTTCCGGTACAACTTCTAAACTTTTGGCATTTTTCAGAAAATATATCCACTTATCGGTTAGAGTTTCTAATTCTTCTAATTTTTTGCCGAATTTCGGTAATTCAACAAACACTAACTCGATATCGTAAATTAGATAGTCAACCAGATAATCTCTTTCTTTGAGGACAAAGCGGGAAATTACTTTGTCGAGATTGGGAAACATTTCAAAGTCAGTAATAGTTAAGGCAATTACCGGATTTAGTAGCGTGTAATCTGCTCCCGTGTCGAGTTGAATCGAATAAGCTTTAGCAGCATTGTACAAGATCCGCTTTTCAAAGTTTTCTACATTCAATACCTGCATTTTGATAATGACTGTTTGCTCGTTATTCAGCTTGGCTCGGATATCTAAGTAAGTATCTTTAACTCCTCTAATTTTGGGGGGTTGATAGGGATTGAGGATTTCTAAAGATTCGATCGCAGAATTGCCTTGGTAGAGGATGGCGTTGAGAAAACTGATGAGGATTTCTTTGTTTTGTTCGTCGCCGAAGATTTTTTTAAAGGCAAAATCTGTTTTGGGATTGATAAATCTCATTTGTGAAACGTCGCCTGTGAAGGAATCGCTCTCGATTAAGATTATAGCATTTATGCTCTTTGGTTGAGGGTATGATTAGCTCGCAAAGCTTTTCAGTAAGATTGGTGGTTGAGGGGCGAGATCCCTTCAGTTAGATTAGTTACTATAGGGGCGATCGCCCATCTAATCCTCTTTATCCAAATCTTCTTTTTTCGGAGTTTCTGAAGTTGAGGGGAATTCTAGTCGAATGTTAATATCAATTGATATTGTATTTTTCTCAATCACACCTATACCAACTATTTTTACTAATGCTTCTGTAGGTACAGAATTATTTATTTTAAATTCAGGAGAAGACAGAGTTTTATATCCGGCTTCCTGTAGCCGATCGCAAATATTGCGCCAATTTCCTACAGGTTCGTTAGGTACATATGCGAGTTTTTTAACATATTGGTATAAAGTTTTACATAAATAAACCTCTGCACTTTTGGAACTCTGAAACAGTTGGCGAGCGATTTCGGCGGGACTGCAACCGGAAAGCAATCCTCGGAGGTAAAGTTTTTCTGTTTCTGTTAGTCCTCTTCGCGATCGAGGAGAGATTTGCCGTTTAGCTTCTGCAAAAGCTTGGTACAGCCTTTCTAAATCCCAGTGTTTGGCGGCTTCGGCAAATAAGTCTTCCTTTGGTACCATTGTCGGGTGTGGTGAGATGTGACTAACGACAGCATAACGGAAATTGCTAGCGTTTGTTAGTTGCTTGGTATCGGTAGCTAGTGTAGTATTATACTAAGACTAAAGACCTAAGTGTAAATACTTAGATTGACGGGGAGGCGCGATCGCTTCCACTAACGTCAAAGCTAGTATTTGCAAAAGGCAGACGGCGCTAAGAAAGTTTTGTAACAAAAAAGCAGTATTTTGCATAAAACTTGCGGACTCAGCCTGATAGATAAATAGAGCTTTAGAAGTACCGCTACTGTTGCGGTTCATCGGGGCTAAGGGTTCATGAGGGCGATCGGCCGATCGGCTTTTACAACAAACAGTTTATTTAATCCAAGCAAACACAGGGCAAGTCCATGTACTTGTCTCTAATCAACACGGGAGAATAACGTGTCTAATTTTTTCACGCCTGAATTTAATAACGAAAGTGCGATCGTCCCTTGGAATGCCAGCCTAGAACCGACTAAGGCTATTATCCCGCAGCTAGATGCTAACCGCGTCCTAACCGGGGGTGTTGGTGAGGAAGTTAATCTCCCGACTTTAACGCCAGAAGCCTATGACAATATCATCTTGCCTGACGATTTGCTAACCCGGATAGCTAGTGCAGTGAGCACGGACTCCAACAGCAGTTTACCGGATAGCTCTGTCGATTTGCTAACAGGTCAGGCGATGTCAGGGGTTTATGGGGATTTGAGTAAGTTTGTGGCCGATCCAGATTTCGTGGCTAAGATGAATTTGGCTTTTGGGGAAAACTGGGATGCTGCGGGTGCGAAAGCCTTAGCAGAAGGATGGTTTCAGGGAGATTTTAGTGATATCCCGCCGGTGAAGGTTGTCTCGTCTGCTGAGATTGATGGGGCGAATGGGGCTTTTGCAGCGGCGACGGATACGATTTATTTATCGAAGGAATTTTTGGCTCGGAATGCGGCGAATCCGGCGGCGGTTGCGGATGTGTTGCTGGAAGAAATCGGGCATTCTATTGATTCGCGGTTCAATGTTACGGATTCACCGGGAGATGAGGGGGCGATTTTTGCGGCGGTTGTTCAGGGGAAGGAGTTGAGTCAGGGTGAGCTTCAGGCGTTGAAGAGTGAGGACGATAGAGCAAGTATTTTGCTAGTTGGTGAAGATACCACAATAGAAATGAACCAGCAGCCCTCTGCTCTCAATGGAACTGTAACAAGAAATGGACAAACAAAGCAAGTCTCACTCAAGCGCGTTGATGGAGACTCCACAGATATTAAGAACCGACCAACATGGGTTGTTATTCATGGGATGAATAATAGCCCTCAAACAGATAGCATTAAAGAACTCTCGAACGCAATAGGTGATTATAAAAAGGATAAAAATGCTGACCAAGTGCTTGTTCTTGACTGGAGTCAAGCGGCTTATAGCGATAGCAAATTGTGGATTCCTGGGCTAGGTCAAATTCCTAATCCTTATTTTGGAGCATCCTGGATTTCTACAGTAGCCGACTGGACTAAAAAGAAGTTAGTAGATGAATGGAAGATATCGCCTGATAATATTAACTTCGCTGGTCACAGTCTAGGGTATTATTTAGGTTGGGAAACTGCTAAAAAGATCGGAGGTGTCAATAATCTGATTGCTCTAGATCCTGCCGCAACTACCAATGGGGGATACCAAGAAGGAAAAGTTAATTTTTCAGATTACTCCAAGTGGGCATGGGCATTTTATGGCAGTGGTTTTGGTAATCCCGACCGTGCATATACCGCTGAAGAATCTTTTAAATTTGTGTTTCCAAATGGATTTGGAGGATATAATCCTGTAAATGCAGAGCAAGAGAAACATGGCGCTGTTGTAAAGGCTTTTGCAAAAATGATCCAAAAAAATAATGCAGGAAATCCAGGTTACATTAGCAAACAGTTGAATTTAAACCAGATCAATCAGTCGGCTAGTAAGTCTTGGTCTCGTAATAATGGGTTTGAAGCCGAAATCAATGTTAACAATCAGTTGCTTCCATCTTTATTGAAGCATAAAAATGGTTCTCTTGCAGAGTCAATTTATTGGGCGTAGCGCAATTGTCCCATTTCCAAAGTACGATCGCCCTTTTTTCCCAAAGTGCGATCGCCCTTATTTTCCGAAAGTACGATCGCCCTTTTCCTCCAAATAACCAAAAGGGCGATCGCTCTTCCCCTGCAAATTTAACCCACTTGCAATAATTCTTGAGACTGTATGGAATTTGGTACGCCATAAGCTGTATAAGCTCTTACTTCTGGCGGTTGAAGTCCTAAAACAATTAACTTAGGGGGAATGCCCGCTGCTACTAATTCTTCAGCGATCGAGCGATCGGTATTATTGGCTTGAATCCAAACTTGACCGTCGATAATATCCATGTGTATAACACAATCGTGAATTCTTCTCCCCTGAAACCATCCCATTGATAGTAACATATACCGATCGTTCTCTAAATCGAAAATTACTTGACTTTGTACCTCAATTTCAGAACCAAAAAACCCTGAGTATTCATTGAGAATCCCTTTAACAATCTGGCGGCAATCTACTAGGGTATCCATTTAACAATCTCCTCTATTTGTGGATTAAAAACAATCAACTTCAAATGACTGTAGTTTAGACTAAAAAATGAGCGCAGCTAAAAGTAGCCACCTTTGAATCTCAGGCAAGCTGTTGCTCAAAAAC
>NZ_JAUBPT010000368.1:0-1017 GCF_036700905.1 Microcoleus sp. S13_C3
TACCTGAAGCTCAAGGAAGTTGGGCATTACCCCTGCTCCATGAAAGAATTAGTAGTGGGTCTTCACCCATACTTCAAGCAGCTTCCCAACTCAAACTTGTCTGTGAACAGAGCGTCAACCCAGTTTTAGCAGTTTTGGATCGAGAATATGGGAATGCTTCTTGGGTACTGGCGCTAACGCAAGCTTCCATCCCTGCTGATTGTTTAATGAGATTCCGAAAAAATGCCTGCTTGTGGTCAGCACCACCAGCATATAGTGGTCGCGGTAGACCGCGAAAACACGGGCAAAAAATGAGGCTGAATGACCCAACCACATGGCTTCAAGCGGATACAGAGATTGAAATTGACGAACATCCAGATTTGGGAAAAGTCCGAGTCAAACAATGGATTGACTTGCATTTTTATCGCGCCCCTGGACAAAACGTCAATTTAATTCTGATCGAAAGAATGAAGCCCATGTCAAATGGTCAGCCGTTTCCACCCTTATGGTTGGCTTGGGTTGGAGAACGAACTCTACCTTTGGAAACAGTCTGGTTCAAATATTTACGACGCTTTGGAGTCGATCATTGGTATCGGTTTGCTAAGCAAAGATTGCATTGGACATTGCCTAATTTGAGAACCCCTGAACAATCCGAGCGTTGGAGTGATTTAATGCCGTTGATGAGTTGGCAACTCTGGCTAGCTAGGGATTTAGTGGTTGAGAATGTCTTACCTTGGCAATCTGCTACCATTAATTTTACCCCTGGACGTGTTGCTCAATCAATGTTTTCGCTTTTAGTTGACATTGGTACTCCTACAAAATTGCCTAAACATAGGGGAAAATCCCCCGGCTGGGAAAAAGGAAGGGTACGGACGGTAGCACCGCGATATCCCACTGTGAAAAAACGGGTCTCTCGACGTAAAAAGTCTTCAAGATTAGCTGTTTAATCTTCTACTTTTTGAGTTTTTGAGCAACAGCTTGCCTGAGATTCAAAGGTGGCTACTTTTAGCTGCGCTCATTTTTTAGTCTAAACTACAG